>NZ_JACJFH010000071.1:0-27044 GCF_014164495.1 Pseudoalteromonas sp. SG41-5
GCTTGCGCATCTAATTTCAACGAATCATTCTTCGCTGAAATTGTACGGTAAACGTTATAAGCCATAACCAGCATGCCTGTGACGATGAATACACCGCCTAAGAAGCGCATAACATAGAAAGGATGTGATGCTTGTAGCGACTGTACAAAGCTGTACATTAATGTACCGTCGGCATTTACTGCACGCCACATTAGACCTTGCATAACACCTGAGATCCACATTGCTACAATGTAAAGTACAACACCCACAGTGTGTAACCAGAAGTGTGTATTAACAAGTTTCACGCTATACATACGACCTTGTGAAAATAACGCAGGGATAAGGTGGTAAATAGCACCGATAGAAATCATTGCAACCCAACCAAGCGCACCAGAGTGAACGTGGCCAACAGTCCAATCAGTGTAATGAGAAAGAGCATTAACTGATTTAATTGCCATCATTGGGCCTTCGAAGGTCGACATACCATAGAAAGACAACGATACAACTAAGAAACGTAGTACTGGATCAGTACGTAGTTTATGCCATGCACCAGATAACGTCATGATACCGTTGATCATACCACCCCAAGATGGAACGAATAAGATGATTGACATCACCATACCTAAACTTTGTGTCCAATCAGGAAGTGCAGTGTAGTGTAAGTGGTGAGGACCAGCCCAGATATACAGTGATATCAATGCCCAAAAGTGAACAACTGATAAACGGTATGAATAAACTGGACGACCAGCTTGTTTAGGCACGAAATAATACATCATACCCAAGAAACCAGCTGTTAATAGGAAACCTACAGCGTTATGACCGTACCACCACTGAACCATAGCATCTACTGCACCGGCGTAGATTGAGTATGACTTAGTCAGTGATACTGGTACTGCCATGCTGTTAACAATATGAAGTACTGCAACAGTAATGATAAAGCCAGCATAGAACCAGTTAGCAACATAGATATGAGACACTTTACGTTTAGCAATGGTGCCCATAAATACAACTGCATAGGTAACCCAGACAATAGCGATTAGAATATCGATTGGCCACTCAAGCTCAGCATATTCTTTTGAACTTGTTATACCTAGAGGTAGAGTGATAACCGCAAGTACGATAACTAACTGCCAGCCCCAAAATGTAAAGGCGGCTAATTTGTCGGAAAGAAGGCGCGTTTGACAAGTACGTTGAACAACATAATAAGATGTTGCAAAAAGTGCACTGGTACCAAATGCGAAAATAACTGCGTTCGTGTGTAACGGACGTAGTCGAGAGTATGTTAACCATGGTGTATCAAAGTTAAGTGCTGGCCAAGCTAATTGGGCAGCAATCAGAACCCCAATACTCATGCCAACGATGCCCCAAATCACTGTCATAATAGCGAATTGGCGTACAACCTTATAGTTGTACTCAGTTTGTGATGCTACTGTTTGGCTCATTTTCTGGCTTCCGCTGCAATAAATGCGTTTAGAAATGAATTACCCACTTTATAAAGTGGGGCCTACTATTATTCTCAAGTATGTTATCAAAAAACCCTCAATGCCTTGACTGCTTCAGAAAACAAACTCGAGAAACCCTTATTTTTGCGGGGAAATGATAAAATTTTTGGCCTAAAAAAGATAGGTCAATTGCATAAAATTATGACATCAATCAATTTTTCACATGCAGTTGGCTATTTTTTGACACACTTTTGTACATTTGTGTAAGAATTTTGTTCAGTGGTTGTATTTTAACAGTACGCTGATTAGTATCGGCCTTTAATTTATCTAAGGAATACTATGCCAATTAAGCTTTTAGTTGTGTTTTTAAGCGCATTGCATATGTTAATGGCGTGTGGCCCACAACCGCTAAGTATAGAAGCGCAAACCCAAGATGCAAGTTGTCGGCCAAATCAGTTATGCGAGTATGATAATCAGGTGAAAATTTGGTTGAGTGAGCAACAAATAACACCAGAGACGCCTTTTGAAATACATTTATCGTTACCAAGCACATTGTTAGTTCACAGTGCTAAGCTTGAAGGTATCACTATGTATATGGGATATATTCCAGTGTTGTTTGAGCCGCGTAATGATATTTTAGTCGCGCAAGGTATGGTTGGCATTTGTTCCGAGCGTAATATGACCTGGAAGTTGACACTCGAAGTTAAAAATCCACAGGGCCAATTTAAGCAGATATTTTATTACTTTGATGCGATTTATTGATATCAGTTTAATTCATATTAAATCGGATTGTTGGTTAAGAAGTTTGCTACCCGAAGCTTAGAGTATAGAGTTACGAACGTTCGTTATCAATTATTCTACCCATCCATACACGCAATTTTTGGTACCTTCATTAGCTAAGTATTAGCTGACTTCATGCATTAATAATGCACTGGACCCATTTTTTTAATTGAACCTTTAACTCATCAAAACATTTCAAAGCAATATTTACTGAAATAATACGCTAAACATTAAGTTGAGTATCTATTTGTAAATCAGAGTTTTCAGTTTAAGTCTCGCCTCGTTTTTATATTTTCAGTTAAATTTATAGAGTGCGCATAAAACCACCTTATTTTGACATTAAGCTGCAATGAACAAAGCTAAAAACCACTACATTGCTATCAAAAAAGTTGCATAGAGCTTAAATACGCAAAATTATTGCATAACTATGGTTAGCAGTTGTTGGTCAGTTTTGCAGTTTTAATAAAATGATGTGATTAACTTGTGAAATTTTCTGATTTAGGTATTTTTTATACGTTAATTACATATAATTACAAAATCCATTAGTTTGATTTCATACATGTTTAAAATGTTTTTGTTTGTCCTTAAGTTTATGAACTTAAAGTGTATTAACTATTTAACAATGAAACATTCATTAACTAACGTACCTGTTGCAGGTTTATCAATAATCACAAAGATAATTATTGACCACTCATTCAGATTTCATTCAGTTAAATCCGCCTAAGTTGCCATCGCTGACTCGATATTCTCAAATAAAACGAGCGCTACCTGAGCAAGGTATTTCTCCAACAAGTAGGGTTTCACATGAAAAAATCTATGATTGGCTTAGCTGTTGTCACAGCTATTCCTATGTTTTCAACAATGCAAGTAGCAGCAGCTGAAAATGCGGCGCAAACTATCGAAAAAATTCAAGTAACGGGTTCTCGCATTAAGCGTTCAGATATGGAAACCGCTAGCCCAGTTACATTAATTGGCGCCGATGATATTAAAGCAATGGGTGCAACAAGCATCGATAGCGTATTACAAAAGATGACCGCTACAGGCGGCGCAATGACAAACCCTGGTGTTAATAATGGATCTGGCGGTAACGCATCGATTAACCTTCGCGGTTTAGGTTCTCAACGTACTTTAGTGCTTGTTAACGGTCGTCGTATGATCAACTCAGGGACTGGTGCAGCGTCTACCGTTGATTTAAACACTATTCCAGTATCAATGATCAAGCAAATTGAAGTACTTAAAGATGGTGCTTCTGCTGTTTATGGTACTGATGCTGTGGCAGGTGTTGTAAACATCATCCTTAAAAATGACTTTGAAGGTTTAGATTTAAATGTAAACACTGCAATGACTTCAAAGCATGATGCAACTGAAAATTCAATTGATTTTACAGTTGGTACTTCTTTTGATAAAGGTAACATTGTTTTTGGTGCTCAGTACACTAATCGTGGCCAAGCAAGCCAAAGTGATCGTGACTTCTCAAGCTGCCCACTACTAGAAGGCGCAAATGGCCTATATTGTGGTGGTTCTTCATTCAGCGAAGGTGGACACATTCAAAGTAATGTGACGGCTGATATCTTAAATAAAGATGGTGAATTAGAGAAGACGGGTGTTGCTGACGACAGTGGTTTAAGTGGACTAGGCGGTACTTTACATCGCTACACAACAGCAGCTGATGCATACAACTACTCAAAAAGTAGCTATTTATATACACCAATGAATCGTTTAAATATTACGGGTCTTGGTACATATGAACTTACCGACGATACAAATTTCTTCAGTGAATTCACTTATACTAAACGTTGGTCAGAGCAGCAGTTAGCTCCACAACCAATTAACTTTGCATTTAACTACGATCCAAGCACTATGGGCAATAGCTTATTAGGCCAAACGTATGATAAACGTCAAGTTGTTAATAATGCGTTTGTAGAAGATGCAAATGGTGATTATGTTACAACGCCAACCAACTACGCTGCAGGTGACCCAATTAGCTACCGTCGTCGTATGAGCGAAAGTGGTACTCGTAACTACACCCAAACTGTAGATACTGTGCGCATAGTTGTTGGTGCTGAAGGTGTAATTAATGATTACTCTTGGGATCTTTCTGCAAATTTTGGTCGTAACGATTCAGTAAGTAAAACCAGCAATCTTCACAATGTTTCGGCGTTAAAAGCGGCCGTAGATGCTGGCACATTTAATCCTTTAAATGAAGCTGATTGGGCTCAAGCAAATGTAAATCCTTATATTTACAAAGAACAAGAATCAGGTGGCAGCCAGTTATTTATCGTTGCTGGTTCACTGTCTGGTGAGATGTTTGAACTACCTGCAGGTTATGCTGCATTTGCTGCTGGCGTAGAGCATCGTCAAGAAAAAGCATGGCAAGATCCTGACTCAATTGCTGCACAAGGTCTAGGTAATGATCCTCGTATCGATCCAACAAGTGGCGGCTTTGATGTTGATGAAGCTTATGTCGAATTTGCAATTCCATTATTAGCAGATGCACCTTTAGCGCAAAGTGTTGAATTAAGTGCGGCAATTCGTGCTTTTGATTACAGCACCTTTGGTTCAGATAATACTTGGAAGTTAGGTTTAACTTGGAGAGCAACAGACGAGCTAATGATGCGTGCTGTGCGTTCAACAGCTTTCCGTGCACCTACTGTTGATGAATTGTATTCTGGTAAAGCAATATCTTATGATGGTGTAACTTACCCTGGCGCAGACGATCAAGCTGAAGTTACTGTTGGTGGTAATACAGCTTTAACTCCAGAAGAAGCTGATACATTAACATTCGGTATTGTGTATGAGCCTGAGTGGATTAGCGGCTTTTCAATGACAGTAGATTACTACGATATTGAAATTGAAAATGCGATCAGTACTTACACTAGTCAATTCGTTGTTGATCAATGTATTAATCCTAGCGGCACAGGTACTACACTGTGTGAAAATACCGGTGCATTTATACGTCCAGATGGTCGTATAGTATTTAATAACCAGTTACGTAATATCGGTTCTGAAAAAACATCAGGTATTGATTTAAACTTAGCGTATTCATTTGATGCATTAGGTGTAGCTTGGAAAGCAGGCTTAGATACAACATATTTAGACGAGTATGTAGTAGACACTGGTGCTGTGATTGATTACCAAGGCTACGTTACAAATGGTAGCGGTGGTTTTGCAGATCTTAAGTCAAACTTCCACCTTACAGCAAGCAGTGATAGCTGGGATGCAACGTATGAAGCCCGTTATATTGCCGGAATGGATAGCTTTACATGTCGTAATGAACCGGGTAAATGTATTGCACCAACGACTCCATCTATTGTATACCACGATATAAGTGGCTCATATATGATAAATGATATCGTGAGTGTTTCAGCTGGTGTAAATAACTTATTTGATAAACAACCACCTTATTACTCAGGTAACTACGATTCAAATACTGATCCGTTCACATATGATGTATTAGGTCGTCGTTTCTTTGCTGGTGTGAATGTTAAACTTTAATCAGTAAGTAACTTTGATTTTATCTAAGGCCTAGTTTTTACTAGGCCTTTTTTTATTGAACAAATGAAAGTGTGGCAGTAAACTAGAGGCATCTTTTTACTTATTAGGAGAGCTGATTGCTAAAACAGGATGAAAACTTATCCTTTATAATTGAACCTGAATTGAGCCCGCGCTCTGAACAGCGCATTGATATGTATTTTTCTATTCCGAATGAAATGGGCATCAATCCGCAAACGTTAACAGAAGAATCGTATTTTAATAACCACTTCAAATCGTATTTAGCGTATAACGCCAATAATATCCATTTACCTTTAGTGCGCAGTCGCTTTGTTAGTAAAAATAAAGGTGAACAACAAGACTATCGGCAAAACCTCAATTTGTATTGTTATCAAGTCCGCCTAGCGATTGATACCGATATCAAAGATACCTTGAAGATTGAAGAAGTTGATGAGTTTTATCAGCGCGCTATTGAATTATGTGAACAAAGTCAAAGCTTACTTAAAAAACTAAGGCGTTACACACCAGATGATGAAAAACTGATCTCGTTTTATACCAATGCAGATAACTATCTGAGTTGGCATATTGAGCAGTCGTTTTTAAAATTACTTGACGAAGGGCCTCGTAGCAGTGATTTCGCGAAAGAGCGTAATGATCTGATGAATTTTTGTAAAGCCGAGCAAGATTATCGACATGAGCTGCAATATAACTCGGAATCAACCCTTCAGGATGCAAACCGGATCACCAATAAGATGCGTCTTTTACAGCGTTTGATTGAGCATGGTGTGGTGTTAAATCGTAATACTCGTTACCTTAATAGTTATTTAAAACGATTGGTTAAAGGAACCGTTACAGCGATTATAATGGCGCTTGTTATGGTTGTGGTTCTGAATGCGCGGATCTCATTTACCGAAGTGACTGCGACATTAGTGATCATTTTGGGCGCTATTTACGGGATGCGAGAAATTTTTAAAGAAGACATAACACGAGTTATTTGGCGAGCTATTGTGAAAGGGCGGCCAAAATGGCGGTTTCAATTTCGAAATAGTGTAACCAAAGATAAAATAGCTACACAATACATCTGGCTTGAATATACACGCTTTAAACATATTCCAGAGGATGTACGAAAAATATTTTCAAAACGACGTCAACAAAATAAACAAGCAGCGCAATGGCTGCACTTTGCCAGTGAAATTCGGGTTAATGCAAAAGAGTTTTTACCTGGTTATGATAGCTTGCAACAGACCTTGCAGTTTAGTTTAGCGGCGTTTGCGCGGAACTTAAAAAAAGGCGAAGGTAAACTGTATCATCTTGATAGTAATAAAATATCAAAACAAAGTGTGGAGCGCCGCTATCAACTAAATGTAGTGCTTTCATATCAAAATGACGAAGAGATAAAGTATCAGCGTTATAAAATCACTTTAAATAGAAGTAAAATTGTTAGTATTGAGCTTATTTATAGCGAAATGGAATAAAAGTTGTCGTCGATTTTCTTATCTATCAGGTATTATCTCCCTCATTTTACACAGCTTGAGGGGAAGTGATATGCGCTTTCTGATTTCCAGGATGGCCGCAACCAGTCAATGTCCACCACGTAAACCAATGAGTAAAATTATGTGGTCTTTACTTGGGTCATTTTTGGGCATTTATTTGGTTGCTATAATTGGTAAAAGTTTACAGTTTGATCCGTTAACTAATTTATTTTTAATTGGTTCTTTAGGTGCAACTGCAGTGCTTGTTTACGGTGCGCCATTAGCGGAGTTTTCTCAGCCGCGCAATCTTATTGGCGGTCATGCTCTCAGCGCGTTGGTAGGTGTGACTGTGGCAAAACTGCTAACTGCTGATTTAATGTTGGCAAGTGCTTTGGCTGTATCATTATCAGTTGCAGTTATGCACTTAACACGTACTTTGCATCCTCCCGGTGGCGCTACTGCATTGATTGCGGTTATTGGTGGTAATGGTATACAACAGCTTGGTTATTACTATGTGCTTAGCCCTGTGTTGTTTGGTACGACAATTATGCTGTTAGTTGGGTTGCTAGTTAATAATTTATCACGCAATCCTAAACGTCATTATCCTGTTTATTGGTGGTAATAACATTAAGTCAGTAGGTAGTAAGTTTGTTACTACCTACTGCAATGGTTTATTTTTCTAAACCAGTTTTACTGTACAAAGATACTTTGTTTGACACTAAGGTTATTTCAATGTTTTTACTGTCATCGCCCCATGTACAATTTGTGTGTAGGGTTTTTTCAACACAATTATCAGCACTGCCTAAAATAGCTTCTACTGCAGTTTTATCCATGCCAATTTCGATTTTTTCGTAGTTCTCTAAGCTTACTTTTGAGCAAGCTGCTAGGCTTAATGCTGCAGCAATAATTAAAAGCTTTTTCATTCGGTCATCTTCCTTTATTTAGTGTTTGAATTTTCTAATTTGTACAATCATGCCCATTTTAGGATGGTCAAAATAATGAATGTCGCCACTTATAACGCGTTTGAATTGTGCGAACCGAGCGTGTTGGATTTCACCGTTGGCTTGTCTTTCATTCACATCAAAACTGGCATTAATAAATAAATAATGGCGCAAGTAAATATTAAAGCTACCATCTAGCTCCCATTGATCCGTAGCTTGTTCAACTACTGGGGCTATGCTCTGGTTGGTGTTGACTAAACTAATAAAGTCATTATTTGTATACTGTGGCGTTTGCGCAATCACAGGAGCGCGTAATAATTTACCGCCAAACAGTTTAATACTTTCAGAGCGAGATTGGCTCGCACCTTCAAAACGCCATCCGGTATGAAGTATAGGCTTGAGTCCTTTTTGCGCCAGCTCTTGCTGTTGTGATATAAATTGTAGCTGTTCGGGAGCAAGTAGGTAGGTTTGCTCCATATCGTCTTTAACAGGCGCTATTGGGCTAAGTGGCAGTGCTGAGTAACTGTGTAGGTAGTCAATACTGCCATCACATAAATTAGAGCGATTGGCACCAATCACAGAATCGGTTAATGACTGTGAATTAAAGCGAGTGTCGCCGTTGATACACTCCTGTTTAGCTTGCGCAGTATAAAGTGGTGTCAGTAAATCAACGCTACGCTTGGCCTTAATTTGCTCTTTGTCTAAGCTAAAATCCTCTTGCAAATAAGGGGCAGGGCGCTGTTTAAATATCAGTACTTCTACTTCAAACCAACGTTCTGCAAATGCTGTGCTACTAAATACACAACACAATAGGATAAGAGATTTTTTAAGCAACATTAATGGCTAACCTTTTTTTCGAAATCTGCAATCATTGCAGTGACCATTTTTAAGCGTTCGCGGGCATTCGCCTCATCGATCGCAAAGCGCAACTTATTTGCACCATCCATTTTATACACCTTAGGTGCACTTTGTATCAAACCTATAATGAAGCTAGGGTTAACCTTAGTATGTTGACTAAACTCAAAATAGCCACCTTTTGGATTTGCTTCAATTTTTTTAATGCCTAATTCGCTGGCTTTGAGTTTCAGTTGTTGCAAACTAAATAGGTTTTTAGTTGCATCAGGCAGCAGGCCGAAGCGATCAATCAGCTCAACTTGTAATTCGTCCATATCATCTAGGTTAGCGCAGCTGGCAACCCGTTTGTAAATACCTAGTCGCGCATTTACATCGTGAATATAATCTTCAGGCAGTAAAGCGGCTAATTTTAAGTCCACTTCACTTTGTTGTTGTAGCAAGTTATCAAGGGTAGGCTCTTTGCCTTCACGAAGAGATTTCACAGCTTGCTCAAGCATTTCCATATATAAGCTAAAGCCGATGGTCTGCATTTGTCCTGATTGATCATCACCAAGCAACTCACCAGCACCACGGATCTCTAAATCGTGGGTTGCGAGTGCAAAACCGGCACCTAAATCTTCCAGTGACTCGATGGCTTCAAGGCGTTTTACAGCATCTTTCGACAGCCCTTTAGGATTACCCGTTAATAAGTAAGCATAAGCTTGATGATGGCTGCGACCAACTCGACCCCGTAACTGATGTAACTGCGCCAAGCCTAGTTTATCGGCTCTATCCATAATAATTGTGTTTGCTGTGGGGATATCAATTCCCGTTTCAATGATGGTAGTACATACGAGTACGTTGTATTTCTGGTGGTAAAATTCGCTCATCAGTTGTTCTAAATCACGTTCGCGCATTTGGCCATGGGCAGAAGCGACGCTTGCTTCAGGTACCCACTCACTAATTTCTTCTGCCACGCGGTCAATAGTTTCAACGTTATTATGTAAAAAGTATACTTGGCCACCACGCTTTATTTCCCGCAATACCGCCTCTCTGATCAAATCTGCATCGCGTTGACGAACAAATGTTTTAACCGCTAAGCGTTTTGCAGGAGGGGTAGCGATGATTGAAAGATCACGCATACCACTCATGGCCATATTTAATGTACGTGGGATAGGTGTTGCAGTGAGTGTTAAAATGTCAACATCGGCACGCAGTGATTTTATCTTCTCTTTTTGACGTACCCCAAACCGGTGTTCTTCATCGACAATGAGCAAGCCAAGATCTTTAAATATAATATCGGCTTGGATCAATTTGTGAGTACCAATGACGATGTCCAAGGTACCTTTAGCCATTTTTTCTAGGGTGTCTTTTTGTTCTTTAGGTGAATTAAAGCGAGACAGCACACCGACTTCAATGGGTAAGTCGGCAAATCGATCTTTAAAGTTTTCAAAGTGTTGTTGTGCAAGCAAGGTAGTTGGTACTAAAACGGCTACTTGTTTATTGTCGTTTACAGCAACAAAGGCGGCGCGCATCGCAACTTCAGTTTTGCCAAAACCTACATCACCACAGACTAACCTATCCATTGCTTGTTTACTTTGCATATCACCTAGCACAGCTTCGATAGCGTTACGCTGATCGTCAGTTTCCTCAAATGGAAACCCATCGCTAAAGACGCGATAAGCAGCACCATCAAGTTTAAAGGCATTCCCCGGTTTTGCTTGGCGCTGGGCGTAAATATCGAGTAATTCAGCGGCCACATCACGTACCTTTTCCGCCGCGCGTTTTTTCGCTTTTTCCCAAGCATCAGATCCCAGTTTATGCAGCGGTGCACTGGCTTCTTCGCCACCAGAATAACGACTGAGCATATGCAGGGCTGACACTGGCACATACAACTTTGCTTCATTGGCATAGGTAATGGTTACAAACTCAGTGATCAGTCCCGCCGCATCAATCGTTTGCAGACCTTGGTAGCGGCCTACACCATGATCCAAGTGTACAATCGGTTGGCCAACTTTAAGTTCAGCTAAGTTACGGATGAGCGCATCTTGGCTAGCTTCGTATTTATGTTTACGACGGCGACGCTGCGATACTTTAATGCCAAGTAATTCTTGTTCAGTAACAATGGATAATGCGGGCTTTGTACCAAGTACCACACTTTGTTCTAGTGGGCTGACAATTAAGCCAACATCGCTACTACTATTTACAAATTCATCGAATGATGAAAACTCTTTAAACTTTAAGCCACTGGGTTTAAGTATAGCGAGCAGAGATTCACGGCGACCATCGGATTCTACTGACAGTAAGATACGGCCTTTTTGTTTCTTTTGCGCTGCTACATAATTTATAAATGCTTGATAGGGTTCATGTAGTTTATGATCAATGCGTATTGCGGGTAACTCGCTGGTGACTAGATTTTTATTGCCTGCTTTTGTCGCGAGTTTTGCTTGCGATAACCGAATGCGAGCAAAGTTGCCTAAATTTTCAAACAGTTCATTAATGGGTTGATAAAGTGCAACTGGCTCAAGTAACGGGCGCAGTGGATCGACTCGACGGTTTTCATAACGCACATTAATATCATGCCAAAAATGCTCCGCAGCATCTTCTAAATCTCCCAGTTGCATCACTGTTGCAGTATCTGGCAGGTAATCAAAGATAGTGGCTAATTGCTCAAAAAACAGCGGCATATAATATTCGATACCAGCAGGCCAATTGCCTTTGGTCACTTGCATATACACGGAATCTTGCGATGAGCTGGCACCAAATTTTTCACGGTAGTTTATTCTAAATCGTTCAACATCGGCTTCGTTGGTAGGGAACTCATGAGCAGGTAGTAATTCAATTTTATCGACTTTTTCATCCGAGCGTTGGCTTTCAACATCAAATAAACGAATGGTATCAAGTTCGTCATCAAGAAAATCGAGTCTAAATGGATGCGGACTGCCCATTGGGTATAAATCAACAATCGAGCCACGAATGGCGTATTCACCATGCTCCATGACTTGTTGCACATGTAAATAGCCTGCTTGCTCTAAGTTACTGCGAAGTTTGTGGGTATCGAGAATATCACCGACTTTAAAATTAATGGTTGAACCATAAATAAACGAAGCAGGGGCGGTACGTAGCATCAAGGTAGACACAGGCACAATTAATACACTTTGTTGTTCTTTTTTTAAAGTATTTAAGGTGGCTAAGCGCGATGAAATTATATCTTGATGGGGTGAGAAATGATCGTAAGGCAACGTTTCCCAATCAGGGAATATCATTACTGGATGCTCGGGGAGCAAGCACTCCAACTCTGTTTCAAGGCGCAATGCACTGGGTGTATCAGGGGTAACAATAAGCACTAAGCCAGCTTGTTGTTTAACTCCTTGTGCAATGGCAATACTTAAACCACTGCCAGTGAGTTGCCCCCATTGAATTTTATCTTTTTGAGATTTTACCCAAGGCAAGGCTGCCCATTGCGCAAACGCCATTTACTACTCCTTTAATGCGCCTCAACTGAGGCGCTAATTTATTCTTAATCGCGATATATTTTGGTTAAATCGTGGTAATGATCTATACGACGGTCGCGTAGGTACGGCCAAATGCGTCTTACATTTTCAGAACGCTTTTGATCAAGTTCAACAAGTAACAGTTGCTCATCAGTGTTGTTGGCTTCTGCTAGCAGTTCACCTTGAGGACCCGCTATAAACGAGTTACCCCAAAATTGAATACCTTCACTTTGACCACTTGGATCACTTTCATGACCGACACGATTACAACTAATCACGGGTACGCCATTGGCAACCGCATGTGCGCGTTGCGATATTACCCACGCATCTTTTTGACGTGTTTTCTCGCCTTCGTCATCACGTGGATCCCAGCCAATTGCGGTTGGGTAAATTAATAGTTCAGCACCGGCCATTGCCATTAAACGCGCAGCCTCTGGAAACCATTGATCCCAACACACTAAGACACCAAGTTTGCCGACAGAAGTTTGAATTGGTTCGAAACCTAAATCACCCGGAGTGAAATAAAACTTTTCGTAAAAGCCTGGATCGTCAGGGATATGCATTTTACGGTATTTACCCGCAATTGTGCCGTCTTTTTCAAGCACTACCGCAGTATTGTGATAAAGCCCTGTGGCACGTTTTTCAAATAAAGAGGCAACAATAACAATGCTTAATTCTTTTGCAAGCTCAGCTAAAGTGTCGCTACTTGGGCCAGGAATAGTCTCTGCCAAATCAAATACATCAACATCTTCGGTTTGACAAAAGTACAGACTGCGATGTAATTCTTGTAACACCACCAGTTGTGCGCCTTGGCTTGCGGCATCGCGAATACCGGCAATTGATTTTGCCATGTTTTGTGCGGCATTATCACTGTTACTTTGCTGCACTAAGGCAACGGTTAAATTTGCAGGGCTGCTCATAATGATGCTCCAGCTAAAAATCCACGGGGTAATTGCATAGTAATGCAGTGTAAACTACCAAATTGATGAATAATTGGTAAGCAGTTTACGCCTATTATTTGATGCTCAGGGTAGGCCGTTTGAATTTGTGCTAAGGCTAATTCGTCATTGGCATCAGCATAAATAGGCACAAGTACAGCTCCATTAATGATTAAATAATTTGCGTAGGTGGCAGGTAACCTGTCGCCATCATCATTAAATACGGCTTTTGGCCATGGTAAATCAATTAAGGTATAAGGTTTACCTGTTGTTGTTTTAAAACCTTGTAACTGCTTTTCCATGGCATCAAGAGCGCTGAAGTGTTGGTCATTTTTATCATCACACTTTACATACACTAAGGTATCATTAGGCGCAAAACGCACTAAAGTGTCGATATGACTGTCGGTATCGTCACCGGCTAAATAGCCATGATCAACCCATAAAAAGTCGGTGGCGCCAAGTTGTTCACGCAAGCACTGTTCAATGTCTTGTTGGGTTAGATTTGGATTACGATTTGGATTAAGCAAACATTCACTGGTGGTCAATAGTACACCGTGTTGATCAATCTCTACACCGCCACCTTCAAGAACTAAATCAAGCGCTTGGTATTGATTGCGCGTATCGGCAAGTTGTTTAATCAGTACCGCATTAATTTTATTATCTAATTCACTGGTAAATTTATTACCCCAGCCATTAAAGGTAAAATCAACAATTTTTAGTTGGCTATTATCAGCAACTGCGGCGCAGGTTAATGGGCCATGATCACGTGCCCACGTATCGTTACAGGGAGTAACAACAAAATGCACGCGGCTCAAATCAACAGCGTTGCTATGCAATAACTGGCTAATGTGTGTTTTTAAGGCTTCATCATGAGCGATGATCACTAATTGCTCTGCATTACAAATATGCTGACATAATTGCACGTATACAGGCTCTACAGCGGTTAAATTGTCGCACCAATCAGTGGCTTGGTGTGGCCAAGTGAGCATAACGGCGTCTTGCTCAGCCCATTCGGGTAAAAGTCTAAAGTTCATGAATTTAATAAACAAACAAAGGTGCTATTAGTTTAGCATTTCAACTATAGCCAAGCCACTTCAAAATGAGGGTTGCTAGTATCTATATTATTCTGGTTTTGTTGGCTCTGTTGTGTCTTGGTTATCAAAGTTGTCGCTTTCATGTTGCAGCAGCTGACGCTTTTTCAGTTGTCTGGTTTGTGCATGTAAACTAGCACGTACCACAAGTTCTTGATCAGTATCGCGGATGGCTTTAAAAAGTAGGGTGTATTGGTAGTGTTCATCGTCAATCTTATTAACCGCAACTACCTCGGTGTAACAATAAATAGCAGAGGCTTCATGCTGTAAAAATAATTTAGTGCGAAATACTTGGCCAATAGAGTAGACTTTTGTATCGGTTAGTTTGACACCGCCACCGCCGTAGCTATCACAATAAATGGCGTTATCTTCGGGCTGCTCTGAGGCTAATATATGGCTCATGATCAAGTCGATTTTACGCGATTGTGCTTGTAAAAATACGGCAAGCTCTTGTGCCAAATCACCAAGGCTACGCAATGGTCTTAACGAGCTTTGCTCTAATTCACTAACCTCATTGGCCAATTTAAATAATGGTGGGATATCTGCTTCTAGTTGCGCTAAGGTAGTAGGCACTTTGCTATCGTCAACAGCAAATAAATTTACTCGATTACTTTCATCAATCTGAAAGTACTGCTCAAACTCGGTTAATTTTTCACTATTCATCATAAGGCTCCTCGACGCAATAGTTTAATAGTAGCGCCGACAGTATAAAATTGCTAGTTATCAAATTACCATAAAAAAGGGCAAACCACTGTTTGCCCTTATATTTTTGTAGCTGAGCTTAAATCATAAATTACCCTCTTGGGTGTCGACATGTTCACGCTTGTGGTGGCTTGCAATTTCATCGGATAAATCTGCTCGCGAGCGTTTTTCAGTAAGTTTGCGCTCAGTTAACCAATAAAAGAACAGTGGTACAAAGAACACGGCAAGGAAGGTTGCTGCCATCATGCCGCCCATAACGCCAGTACCAACGCTATGACGTGCACCTGCACCGGCGCCTGAGCTCAATACTAATGGCACTACACCTAAAATAAAGGCCATCGAAGTCATGATGATGGGTCTAAATCGAAGGCGGGCAGCTTCAAGTGCTGCAGCGCTTGCGCTCCAACCTTGTTGATGTTTCATCAATGCATATTCAACAATCAAAATGGCATTTTTACTGGCTAAACCAAGTAAGGTCACTAAGCCGATTTGGAAGTACACATCGTTAGTCATGCCTACTAACCAGATTGATACCAATGCGCCAAAGGTTCCAAATGGCAATGCTAGCATCACCGATAGTGGCAATGACCAACGCTCATATAGTGCTGCAAGGATTAAGAAAACCATGATCACCGCAAGGCCTAAAGCAATTCCTGTGGTACCTGAGCTGCGTTTTTCTTGATACGCAGAGCCGGTCCAGTCGTAGGTCATATCCGGTGGTAATACTGCTTTTGCAATACGTTCAACTTCAGCAATTGCTTGGCCAGAGCTGTAACCGGGTGCAGCATTACCGAGCAGTTTTACCGCAGGCAAGTTATTATAACGATTTAGATTTTCTGGTCCGCGGCTATATTCAATATTAGTAAACGCAGACATAGGGACCATAGTACCTTGACTGTTTTTTACATAAATTCGTCCAATGTCATCAGGCTTCATTCTAAATTCAGCTTCTGCTGACATGAGTACTTGCCAAGCTCGGCCAAACTTATTGAAGTCGTTCACATAATAAGTACCCAGTGTGCCGGCAAGGGCTGTAAAGGCATCGTCAATTTCAATGCCCATTGCGCGGGCTTGTTCACGATCTACATCAACTTTAAGTTGCGGTGCATTTGGTCGCCACAACGTTTGTAGGCCACTTAAAATAGGGCTTTTTTGTGCTTCAGCCATCATTAAACCCATGGCTTGTTGCAGTTTTTCTGGGCCACCTGCGCCTTTGTTTTGAATATAAAATTCAAATCCGCCAGTGCTCCCTAAACCAAAAATAGCAGGGGGGTTAAACGCTAAAACAAGTGCTTCGTTGATATGCGCAGTTTTCATAAACAGCTCATTAACCAAACTTTTAGTATCAACCTCTCGTTCATCCCAATGTTTTTGGGTGACGAATAAGGTGGCTGCACTGTTTTTATAACCGCCGCCAATAAAATCAAAGCCTGTAAATGCCACCACATTTTCATTGGCAGGATTAGATTGTACGGCGCTAATAACTTCAGCTACTACTTTTTCTGTACGCTCAAGGGATGAGCCGTCAGGTAAGAAAATAGCTGAAATATAGTAGCCTTGGTCTTCATCAGGCACTAATGAACCTGGAGTGCTTTTCCAAAGGCCAATGGTAATTGACACCATACCAATCATCAGCAATAAACCTAATGCTCCTCGGCGCACCATAAAACCAACAGCACCCACATACTTACTGGTTATTTTAGTAAATACACGGTTGAACCATAAAAAGAAGCTTGCGGTTTGTTTATGCTCTTGTTTTAAAATAAGCACACATAAAGCAGGGGTCATTGTTAGTGCAACTATGCCAGATAAGCTCACAGCAATTGAAATGGTGATCGCAAACTGACGGAATAGTTCGCCAGTTAAGCCACCTAGAAATGCAATTGGCACAAACACTGAGCAAAGTACTAGAACAATAGCAACAACAGGTCCTGATACTTCTTTCATCGCTTTTATTGCGGCTTCATGGGCGCTCACATGCTCTTCGTGCATGATACGCTCTACGTTTTCAAGTACCACTATGGCGTCATCCACTACGATACCAATAGACAGTACCATACCAAATAAAGTCAATGAGTTAATAGAATAACCAAGCATATACATGCCAGCAAACGTACCAAGTAATGACACCGGTACGGCAAGAGTTGGGATCAGTGTGGCGCGCCAATTTTGTAAAAATAAGAACACCACTAAGAAAACCAGTACCATTGCTTCAAGTAGTGTTTTCACTACTTCGCGGATCGAGACTTCAACAAAACGGGTGGTATCGTACGAATTTAAGTGAGCAAGTCCAGTGGGAAATTGCTGAGTTAACTCTGCTAATACGCCATTAACTTCTGCTGCTACATCAAGTGCATTGGCACCAGGTTGTAGGAAAATACCTAATAGTACGGCTTCTTTGCCGTTGATAGTGCCTCTGAAGTTATAATCTTTTGCACCAAGTTCAACACGGGCGATGTCTTTTAAACGTAAGCTACTGCCATCAAGGTTTGAACGAATAATGATTTCTTCAAATTGTTCAGGCTCTGATAAACGCCCTTGAGCGGTAACACTGTAAACCAGCTCTTGCGCTGATTGTGAAGTGGGGGTTGCACCAATCGAACCGGCTGCATATTGAGAGTTTTGGCTGCGAACTGCCCCTGCGACTTCTTCAACAGTAACACCGAGCTGACTCATTACATCAGGGCGCAGCCAAATACGCATGGCGTAATCTTTCGCGCCAAAAATTTGTACGCTCGTTGTACCAGGAACACGTTTAATACGGTCTAAAATATTCAGGGTGACATAGTTTGAAGTCCATAGACTATCACGAGTGCCGTCCGGTGAATAAAACGCATGAACTTGCAAAAAACTCGATGAACCTTTTTGCACCACCACGCCTTGGCGCCGTGTTTCTTCAGGTAAACGAGCTTCAACTTGCTTTACACGGTTATTGACGTTAACTGCTGCTTGGTCAATATCGGTGCCAATTTCAAACGTTATTTCAATGGTTGTTGCACCAGAGCTTGTCGAGGTTGAAGACATATACATCATGCCTTCAACACCGGTAATCGCATTTTCAATCGGCGCGGCTACGGTTTGTTCGAGTACTTCAGCCGACGCACCCGGATAGGCTGCTGTCACTTGCACAACGGGTGGGGCAATTTCAGGGTATTGGGCGATCGGCAAGCTGCGCATGGCAGCCAGGCCCGCCAGCACAATAACAATTGAGATCACAAACGCAAAAATAGGTCTGTCGATAAAATAACGAGAAAACATAAAACTCCCTGCGCCTATTCTGCGCTTACGTTGTTTGTTGCATTGTTAACGGCCACTGGCATGCCTGGAAAGAAAATCTTTGCCATACCATCGATGATCACTTCATCGCCTTGCTGTATGCCTGATTTAATCAACCAAAAGTTTTTATCACCTTGATTATCTGGCTTTTGGATCCACTCACCTACTTCAACGGGAGCTGGGCGCGCAATCGTGCCGCCTTGTTCATTTTTAGCGACTACATAAACAAATTTACCAGTGCCATTATCAAGTACCGCACGTTGCGGTATTACAAATGCATTTTTGCGTACCGCACCACTTAACATCACTCGCACAAATTGACCTGGGCGAAGTTCAAAATCAGTGTTGGGGATAATTGCTTGTAGTTCGCTGGTGCCGGTATTTGGATTAATACGTACATCAGAGAAGTTAACTTTGCCACTTTTATTGGAGAGTGAACCGTCTTGTAATTTAATGCTCGTGTGCCACTGACCTTTTTCTGGCAGCGATAAAGAGCCATTTGCGACATCTTGACGCATTTGTAATTGTTCACGCTCAGAAATACCAAATCGTAAACGAATAGGATCAAACTGGGTAATTTGCGTTAATAATAGATCGGGACCTGATACAAAAGTACCTACCGACACAAATTCACGGCCCACCACTCCAGCGACAGGTGCTTTTACTTGCGCATATTCTAAATTCAGTTGGGCTTCTTTTAATGCAACTTTCGCGGCCTCTAACGTCGTGTTAGCAATATCTTGGGTGGAGCTGGCGTTATCATAATCTCGTTGTGAGACTGATTTCTCAGCACGTAGTTTGGCTAATCGTTTCACTTCACGTTCGGCTTGCACTAAAGATGCTTTTGCACCATTAAGAGCTGCTTGCGCGCTTTCAACCGCCAATTGATAGGGGGCTAAATCCACAGTGAAAAGTGACTGTCCTTGCTTAACTGTCTGGCCTTCATCAAAGTTACGAGATTCTAGGATCCCCGTTACTCTGGCACGTACTTGAACTTCTTTAGAACCTGATAAGGTTGCCGGTAGTTCAATAGTGAATGGGGCATCTTCATAGGTTGCTATGGTTGTTGCCACAGCTGCTGGATGCATTGCTGCTTGTTCGGCTTTAGGTGCTTCACTACAACCTTGTAGAAACAACGAAGCCGAGGTAAATAAGAATAAAGATAATTTTGATGGTGCGAAAGACAGACGCATGGTTACTCCACAGTTCCAATTGTTAAGTATAAATAATATGTAACATTTTATAAGCTAATAGCATGACATTCTGTTGATTTTATCATCAGCTTGACTTACGTGGTGCTTAATCCATTTAGCTTAGTTAAATACGAGTGTATACCTTAAATTTTTACAGGTATATGCTGGTGTTTATTTTTTTCATTGCATTTTAAAGAGTGTAGAACATATTAGGGCTATATGAACCAAGTCGCAGCAACCGTGGTTTTTAAAGCGTAATTTAGTTTAATAACTAAATAATTGAGCGCTTTTATGCGCCCCGCAATAAAGCTGTTTATAAAATAATGAAGTCATTGTTTTGTATGACAATAGCTTAATTATGACGTGCTGTAAGTGCTTTGTTAGCGAAACTGCTTTAATAACCACAAAATTAACAAATTGCCTTGTAATTGGCGCTAAAACTCGTACCCTAGGCGTAATAATAATAGCAAGGGTAAAGTTAATAATGACGCGCAAGCCGACATTATCTACAACATTTATTGATCTGTCTTCACAGTTGCGACGTTTTGTTTCGCGGATTGTACAACCAGATGACGTGGAAGATATAGTACAAGAAACCTTTGTTAAGAGCTATCAGGCTGATTTAAAACAAGATATTAAATATACGCGCAGTTATATGCTAAAGACTGCCAAGCATTTGGCGCTTAACCATATTGCTAAATGGGATAATCAGCATTGCGATTCATTAGATACCTCTGATGATTATCAGCAGTCGTTGCGATCTATGCAGCTTGAGGATGAAGTGACCTCAAAAGAGCGCTTTTTACTGTTTTGCCGTGCTACTGAGCAACTAAGCCAGCCAGTGCGAAAATGTTTTATTTTAAAGAAAGTATATGGCATGAGCCAAAAAGAAATCGCAGCGCAAATGAAGTTAAGTGAAAGTACGGTTGAAAAACATATTGCCAAAGGTCTGTTACAATCTATGCGCTACATGCAGCAACATGAGCAGTTAGGTGAGCACAGCAGTGCCACTATTGAACCTGCCAGGAGGGTGGGAAAATGAGTAATATTCATCAATTTTCGTCTAAAGATGCTATTCAAGCAGATGCCAGTCGTTGGATAAGTGCTATGGATAGGGGCTTATCAAAGCAAGAACGTATGCAATTTCAGCACTGGGTGCAACAAAATAAAGCTCATCAAGATGCGGTATTTGAGTTAGCCCAGTTATGGGATGAACTGAGCGTATTAAATGAGTTGAGTAGCTTATTTCCCAATAAAAATAGCATCAATAAGCCTGCCCGCAGAGAAATTAATTTTTCGATTGCGGCAAGTGTCTTTGCCGCATTGCTAGTTGCCAGCTTTATATTTGTTGGTATTGAACAGTGGCCAACAACACCACAAGAACAAGCCAAGTACAGTAAAATTTACCGTACTAAAGTCGGTGAGCAAGCAACGTTTGTGCTACCAGATAGTACGATAGTGCAATTAAATACCAATAGCTTATTAGAAGTTGCGTATACAAAAAACCGCCGACAACTGATTTTAAGTCGAGGCGAAGGGCGTTTTAATGTTGCTAAAGATGCCGCACGTCCATTTACGGTGATGGCGGGCGATAAGTCATTTACCGCACTGGGGACTGTTTTTAATGTCCAACGTAATGCAGCATCGGATCTTGAGTTGGTTGTTACTGAGGGTAAAGTGATGATCACGGATCCTTCGGTTGCAGTAAATGCTGATGATTTTGTTCAATTGCAAAGTGCTAGTAATGATACCGACAGTGTGAAAAAAATTAATGCTAGTATTGTTATCTCTGGCGAAAAAGCATTAATTAAAGAAAGCATTACTAAGCCAATCAAACGGTTAACACAAGATGATGTACAACGGGATCTGGCATGGCAACAAGGTATGCTAATTTTTAATGGCGAGTCGTTAAGCGAAGCACTGCAAGAAGTGAGTCGCTATACCGCAACGCGTTTTGAACTTGCTGATCCTGCATTAGCTTCTTTAAAAGTGGCTGGGGTGTTTAAAGCCGGTGATATTATCGGTTTACTTGATAGCCTGCGCATCAATTTAGCCATTGAGCATGAACGTTTAGGTGAACATATCGTAAGCCTAAAACACGGTGATCACAGCTAAGCTTATGCTTGCTCTTTGATTTAAAGTGTCAGAAGTTACAATGGTAAATATAAAAAGTAAAAAAATAATTAATAAAAAAATAGGATTGCATAGCGGATTATTCTTTCTCAACTGTTTGTATAAGTTGCGCAGTAACCAAACGTATCCAATTTGTGGGTTAATTGTATTAGCACCTTTAGTATTTAGCCTAAATGTTCAGGCTGAGGCTGCAAATCCACAGATGGTACAATTTGATATAAAAGCGCAGCGAGCAGATCAAGCATTGATAGAGTTTGCAAAACAAACAGAACAAACCGTGGTTTTTTCGTTTGACTTAGCAAAACAATACCAAGCTCAATCAGTGTATGGTTATTACACTCAGTTAGAAGCGCTTAGTACAATGCTGAAAAATACTGAACTCGATGCGGTTGTTGATCAAAATGGTTTACTGAGTATAAAACTCAAACAAATCAATAGGAATGATAACAACATGAGAAAGCTTTCAGGGGTCAGTGCTGCTGTAATACCACTTTTAATGGCAACCAATAGCCAAGTTGCTAATGCACAAGAACAAGCCGCTCAAGAAAATATTGAAAAAATCGCCATCGTTGGTAGCCGTGTAGCAGGGCGTTCGGTCGAAGACTTACCAGTACCCGTTGATATTTTAAGTGCTGAAGCACTTGAGAATACAGGGCAAACAGAAGTTGGCCGGATGTTGCAATCAATTGCCCCTTCATTTAACTTTTCCAGTTCTTCAATCAGTGATGGTACTGATGCTTTGCGTCCTGCAACATTACGTGGTTTAGGACCAGATCAGACATTAGTGTTGATCAATGGCAAACGTCGTCATCAAGCCAGTATCATCCATATAAATACCTCTGTAGGGCGTGGAACAGCGGGTACTGATATGAATGCAATCCCTGCGGCATCAATTAAACGTATTGAAGTGTTACGTGATGGTGCGGCTGCACAATATGGCTCTGATGCAATCGCAGGTGTTATCAACATTGTACTCAAAGATGCCGATGAGGGCGGTAAAGCAGCGATTAACTATGGTCAATATTCTGAAGGTGATGGTGAAACTGTCAATATTGATTTTAACAAAGGCTTTGCTTTAGGCGATGACGGCTACTTAAATACTACGTTGAATTATCGTGATAGAGCCCCAACGAATCGTGCCGGTTTACATGGCTCGTGTCAGTTTTATGGATGTACAGAGCTTGCTGATGGTACATATTTAGCAGGCGACCCTCGCGAACTCACCGCACCTCGAAATACGTTTAGAATTGGTGATGCGGACTCACAACAGTTTGCACTGACAGTAAATACAGGTTATGAACTTGCTGGTGGTGAGCTTTATGGTTTTATTACTTATTCAAGTCGCGATAACGAGTCAGCAGCGTTTTTCCGTCATAATGCCAATGCTGATGGCAACCCTGTTTTACAAGATGGTGATGCGGTGATCCCGATGGGCTTCTTGCCAATGATCAACACCACCATTGATGATATATCGTATAACTTTGGCTTTAAAAAAGAGTTTGATAATAGCTCTAGTCTTGACCTGTCATACACCTATGGTGAAAACAGCATCGATTATACCACTAGTGACACTATCAATGGTTCATACGCTAATTTATTACGTTATGATCAAGGTTTAAGTGCTGATGATATTCGTGCCACTATTCCTCGCCAAGCGTATGCGTATGGCATGGAGTTATCACTGCAAACAATCAATCTTGATTTTACACAAGACTATGATAATTTTTCACTGGCAATGGGTGCCGAGCTTCGCACCGATGAATACCGCATTTTAGAAGGTAGTGAATACGCTTATCGTGATTATGATACAAATAACGGTGTTAATATTTACGATGGTATGAGCGGTGGTATTGGCAGTGAAAATGCTGCCGGTGGGACTCAAGGTTTTGGTGGCTCTTCGCCTGATTCATCGGTTGATGAATCACGTGATGTGATTTCATTTTACGTAGATGCTGAAACTTATATTATTGATGATGTTATTCTCTCAGGCGCGCTAAGTTACGATAACTATAAAGGTTTTGGTGATACAGTTAATTTTAAACTTGCGGGTAATTGGTCTGTAACTGATGATGTATCGTTACGTGGTGCGGTGAGTACCGGCTTTAGAGCGCCATCGATGCAACAACTGTACTTTAATAATATCAGCACGCAATTTGTGGTGGGCCCGAACGGCGATCTAATTGCAGAAGAAGTTGGTACTTTTAGAAACGACAGCACACTTGCACAGAGTATTGGTATTCCAAAACTTAAAGAAGAAAAGTCACAAAACATGAGCTTAGGTATTGTGTATAACGTGACGGATAATATTAATGTTACCGTTGATTATTATTCAATTGATATTGACGACCGTATTGTGATCAGTAACCGTTTAGGTAAAGGGTTGTCATCAACGCTAGATGCTGCATTGGTTAGTTCTGGCGCAGGTGCAGGGCAGTTTTTCTTAAATGGTGCAGATACCGAAACGCAAGGTGTGGATTTCGTTGCAACCTGGAATACTGAAGGGTTAGGTGGCACGCTTGATTTTACCCTTGCTGCTAACTTTACAGAAACCGATGTGGTTGATTTATTCACTCCTGCAGGCAGTGGTTTAGAAACTATTCCTGTTGAAGATGTTTTTTCATCGCAAGAGACATCAATTATCGAAGAGTGGCAACCTCAAGACAGGGTTAATTTAAGTGCTCTTTATCGCCTTGAAGACTGGACGGTTAATTTATCGCTGAATCGTTACGGTGAATACACTGTCGAAGATGGTGGCCGCCAAACGTACGGTGCTGAAATTCTGACAGATGTAAAAATTAACTACTTTGTTACCGATAACCTATCGATAAATATTGGCGCCAATAATTTGTTTGATGTTTATCCTGATAAGAATGAAATAGGTAACTCACGCTCAGGCACAATTGTAGACGCGTCAGGCAATACAATCGTCAGTTCAACAGGTGTATTTGAATATTCACGTCGTTCTGCACCATTTGGTTTTAACGGTGCTTATTATTATTTAGGCGCCGAATACCGTTTTTAAATAACTTCTCCTACGTTATTTATCTTTTGAAGGGCCGCAAGGCCCTTTTTTTGATAGTGAACACAGTTACAGCTTTCAGTTAGTCATCGGAACGTCATCAAAGTAACCTCAAACTTTCATATTTTATATCAATAATCTATCTGGACTAGACCAGTTGAATTAACCTAAATTAAGGATATGTATGAATTTTAGAATTGCTCCATTTAACCTTAAAGTGATAAGCCTTTGTAGTATTGCGGTATTTTCATTAGTTGGTTGTAACGATAACAATACGACTAAAGAGGAAGTAACAACTATTGAAACCGTTGAACCTGTAAAAAAAGTTCTGGTTTTAGGTATCGATGGATTGATGTTCGATTATGTTGACGACATAGATAATGAGGAAATAAATGAACCGATACTAGAAAATTTTTCTAGATTAACGATCAGCAAAGCGTTCAATGGAGGTTACCTTGGTAGCCACAGCCATCAAGCTACTTCCTCTGGCCCTTCTTGGTCATCAATCTTGACAGGGCAATGGGTAGATGGGCATGGTGTTGCGTCCAATAACAATCAACCTACGTTATCAGCTAGTATTTTTGAACACCTCTATAATGAAGATAACACTATTGACATGGCAAGTTATGTTGCATGGACTCCTATTAACCAAGGGCATGCCAAAAATGCTATGCCCTACGTAAAACAACAAATCGAAGGGGTACAACGCCCTGAAGATACCCCTTTAGATACATTTATCACAACAAAGTTAGTAGCTGAGTTAACTGATCCTGATTCTAATTTAGATTTTATTTTCACACATTTAGATGAAATCGATGGTGCTGGCCATGCTTGTGGTTGGTGTGAAGCGTATGAGCAATCCTTAAAAGATACAGATTTACACCTTGGGCGTATCCTAGATGCAATTGAATATCGAGAAGTTAACCTTAACGAAAATTGGTTGGTGATGGTTGTTTCCGACCATGGTCATGTAAAAAGTGGTGGGCATGGTGGTGATAGTGTTGAAGAAAGAACATCACTTATAGGCACAAACAAGCCGGAGATAATGAATGAGTTATTTGCTAACAACGATACACAGTTTAGTCTCGCTAGTGAGGGACAAAATGCATTAATGGGTTACCCCGGTATTACTGCTATTGCTCCAACAGCTCTGAGCTTTTTAGGGTATCAAATTAAGCCTGAGCAACAGTTTTCTAGTCCGTCGTTAATTGGCAAAGTGGGTGTAAAAAATACCTTTATACAAATAAAGCAACATCGTTCAGATGAGGCTGTGATTACACTTAATTGGCGAGTAGCAAAAGAGGTTGAAACCGTGACCTTATATCGTGATGATGTAAAAATTGCGGAAGTGGCTGCCTCTGATCATTTTTACGATGATTTGCTTTCTATTGATACATTAGGTGAAGGCACTAAGCGCATTATGTATAAAGTAGTACCAAACACAGGCAATAGCTTAACTACATTAGCTAATTTTAGCTTGGGCGAACTTGTGCCAATTAGTTTGATTCTAAAAAAAGTACTGTTACACGCTTCATTTGATTCAGAAATAACACCTTTTGACTATATCGCCGGCAATGAACCGCTAGTCACATTTGAATTAGGCCCTCTTAATAGTGGTCAGGCTATTAATATCAATAGACAAAATGGCTATCTATCAGCGCCTACTAATTTAGAGAGTAATTTGCAGGGTTCTGTTGGTTTTTGGTTAAAAGTAAATGGCGATATAAGTAGTGATCCAAATATTATCTCTAATAAAGATTGGCAGAGTGGTTTAAACCCAGGTTTTACACTTTCAGCAACTAATAGCACTATGAAATTTAACATTGGAGATGGGTCAAATAGAGCTGATATTAGTTTGCCTTATGTTCATAACCAATGGATGTATGTAATAGCCACCTACGATCTAGTCACCGCTGAGATTAGTTTGTACATAAATGACGAAACGCTTGGTTTTCAGGTGGCACATGTTGCTGCGCCAAATGTGAAGTCAATAGCTTCAGAATTCCCTATTAATATTGGTGAGGGGGGAGAGGGTAATTATAATTTATTAAACACTGAGATAGATATTTCAGTTGCTGATTTGTTATTTTTTGATCATGCGCTTTCGGTCCATGCTGCTCGCTCACTTGCAGATATACCACAAAGGCTTACTTTATAGTTAAGATGTTTGTGTCGGTTGAAGAAGAGTTTTATCGCTGTTTAGTTTTTTGCGTTTTATGCTTGCAACTGCTTTTTATTATAATAGGAAGGTCGCTACC
>NZ_JACJFH010000072.1:0-21085 GCF_014164495.1 Pseudoalteromonas sp. SG41-5
AGAACCTAGAACCTAATTTTTGAAAAGAATTTCTATAATGTAGAAATAATCCCGTGTGTAATGCCACCGAAAGGTGGCATTTTTTTGTCTGCAAGAAAGCAGCTTGCGAGCTGGCGAGAGTAAAGTTAGCGAGGGTACGCTAATCGGCGCTAAAGCGCTCTCCTACCGGATGGTGCATGTGTGTATTTCTTGTGGGAACTGGTTTCAGCCGTGATTGTGTTTAGGCTTAGGTTATATGCAACAACCAATCGGCGCTAAAGCGCTCTGCTACGGGATAATGCATGTGTATGTTTCTTGTAGGAACATGCTTCAGCCGTGATTGTGCTTAGGCTTAGGTTATACGCAACAACCAATCGGCGCTAAAGCGCTCTCCTACGGGATAATGCATGTGTATATTTCTTGTAGGAACAGGTTTCAGCCGTGATTTTGCTTAGGCCTAGGCTATATGCAAAAGCCAATCGGCGTTAAAGTGCTCTCCTATGGGATAATGCATGCGTGTATTTATTGTGGGAACTGGCTTCAGCCGTGATTGTGTTTAGGCTTAGGTTATATGCAACAACCAATCGGCGCTAAAGCGCTCTCCTACGAGGTCATGTGCGTGTATTGTATGTTCCTTGTAGGAACAGGCTTCAGCCGTGATTGTGTTTAGGCTTAGATAATATGCAACAACCAATCGGCGCTAAAGCGCTCTCCTACCGGATGGTGCATGTGTATATTTCTTGTAGTAACAGGCTTTAGCCGTGATTATGTTAGTCATGTTCAGAGGGGGTTAAATAAATACAATCCCAATGGGGATAACTTCCAAGGTTGTCAACAATACCGGCTCTCATTGGGTTGGCAGCTATGTATCTTGCTTGATGTAATAAATGTTCTTCATCTCGAATTAATGAATCGTAGAAACCAGCTTGCCAAATTTGCTCATTTTTAGCTTTTTGCATGAGAAATGATGTACGCCCTTTCACTTTAGCCACCACCGAAGATAGCGAATCTTGTGTTTTCAGCTGCAATAACCAATGCATATGATCAGGCATTATTACAAAGCAAATTGTTTTAGTTAAGCCGTTTAAATCAGATTGTTTTAGTGAGCGTATTAGAATTCGCGCATTACAAAAATCCTCAAATAATTTAACTCGTTGATGTGTACATGTGGTCACAGAATAATAGTGGTTAATAATAGAGTGACGATGTTGACGTAGCTGCTGTGACCGAAGTTTCATTTTAATCCTTTAAATATAAAACGGTTTAATGAAGTATAGATTAAATTATGAAATCGGCGCTAAAGCGCTCTCCTACCGGATGGTGCATGTGTATATTTCTTGTAGGAACAGGCTTCAGCCGTGATTGTGTTTAGGCTTAGGTTATATGCAACAACCAATCGGCGCTAAAGTGCTCTCCTACGAGGTCATGTGTGTGTATTGTATGTTGCTTGTAGGAACAGGCTTCAGCCGTGATTGTGTTTAGGCTTAGGTTATATGCAACAACCAATCGGCGCTAAAGCGCTCTCATACGAGTAATGCATGTGTATGTTTCTTGTGGGAACAGGCTTCAGCCATTATTTTTGGTTTGTGCTTAATATTAATTAATAAAATGGAATTTTAAGAGCGTATTTGATATTGAGATAAGAAGGGAAAAGATGGGGCGATTGACGGGGCTTGAACCCGCGACAACCGGAATCACAATCCGGGGCTCTACCAACTGAGCTACAACCGCCACAACACACCTTGTTTGGTGTGGCGCGGATAATACATAAAATAATAAATCTTGTGAAGGGTTAAGAGCAAAAAAAGTGAAAAAAATTTAAAATTGAATATTTTTGTTCATAAAGCAGCCAGAGAATGAATGTTTAAATCGTTTTTTATCTGGTTGGGTAAAATAAAAATTAACCCTAAAGACGTTCTTTTAAAGATAAATAGATTAATTAATTAAATAATAAATTGAAATCAGATATAATTTAACCAGCAAACTGCTTAATACTGAATATCAGGAGTGATAATGGATACAATACTTAACTGGATAAACGAAAACTCAGGTTTGATTTTGCATTATGGCATTCAAGCTGTAATTGCATTGGTGATCTTTTTACTGGGCGGTCGTGTTGCAAAATTTTGCTCTAACCTAACTGAAAAAGCATTCGATAAAAAGAAAGTAGATAAAGCTGTAGGTTCGTTCGTATCAAGCATTGTTTATGCCATCGTATTTATGGCAACAATCTTAATGGCGTTGTCACAAATAGGCATAGAAACCACTTCATTTATCGCTATCTTAGGTGCTGCAGGCTTAGCAGTTGGCTTGGCACTGCAAGGTTCACTATCTAACTTCGCATCTGGCGTACTTATTATCTTACTTCGTCCTTTCAAATCGGGTGATTATGTCGAAGCTGGCGGTAAAGCTGGTACAGTGAAAAAAATCGAAATTTTCTCTACTGAACTACGCACACCAGATAACAAAGTTATCATCATGCCCAACTCTAAAATTATGTCTGACTCAATTATTAATTACTCGCGCGAATCAACTCGCCGTATCGATCTAGTTATTGGTGTTGGTTATGATGCAGACTTACGCAAAGCAAAAGAAGTACTTAAATCAGTACTAGATCAAGAGTCACGCATTCTTAAAGATCCAGCTTATAACGTATCAGTGTCTGAGCTCGCAGATTCAAGCGTAAACTTCATTGTGCGTCCGTGGGTTAACTCAGGCGATTACTGGCCAACTTATTGGTCTTTAATTGAGAACATTAAAATCGCATTAGATGATGCGGATATCACTATTCCGTTTCCGCAAATGGATGTTCATTTGCACAAGCAAGATTAATCAATATACAAGTAACAAAGGTTATTTTTAATGAAATTAAAGCTTTTATCAATTTTAGTTGCAGTATCAGCTACAACTAACGCATTCGCAGAAGACGCTAGAACATGGGAAGTTACCAGTGAGCTAGGTGCAATCATAACTAGCGGTAATACTGAAACAACCACTCTTAAGGGTGGCATCAAGGCATTACATAACTTAGAAAGCTGGAATAACGAGTATAAAATTAACGGTCTTTATAAAGAAGACAACGTTGAAAATGAAGCGGGTATAAAAGAAAAGCAGCGTACTAACGAAAAATATTCGTTATCAGCACAAGGTAACTATAAATTAAATGAAGATCATGCTCATTTATATATCTATGGTTCACATGTTTCAGATTACTTTGGCGCTTATCGCAGTGAGTCTGTTATCTCAGCTGGTTATGGTCAACGCTTGTTAGATCGTTCTGACATGTGGCTAAATGCTGAAATTGGTCCTGGTTATAAATATTTTCAATACCCTGATACAAGTAGTGAAGTAGATGAAAATGGCAACTCTTTAGCTGGTGAGCGTGAAGGTGAAGTTATTGCTTTAGGTAAGCTTGATTATAATTGGAAAATTTCTGATAACGCGAAGTTTACTCAGTTAGTTGCAGTTGAATACGGTGATACTAACACTAAAACACGTTCAGAAACTGCACTTTTAGCTAAGATAAATGGCTCATTACAAATGAAAGTTGCTTATAACATCACCAACAACTCAGATGTTGCTGATGATAAAGAAAGTACAGACACAGAAACGTCGCTGACACTGGTTTACAGTTTTTAACAGTTTATCTCTGTTAAGTGACATTTAACTGTAATAAAGGGACGAAAGTCCCTTTTTTATTTGTAGTGAAATAATGTAGAATAGCCAATCTTTTGGCTGTAGTTCTAGGGATAAACCTACTTGTGATGCTTTTTAAACGATTTTTAATAACTTTTTTACTGTTAACGACTGCATCTGCATTTGCATTTACACCGAGTGCAGCGCAGATTGAACAATTTAAAAAGCTGCCAAAAGCCCAGCAAGAGGCACTGGCTAAGCAGTATGGTGTCGATCTATCCACAATTACCGGTAAATCATCATCAAGCTCAATAAAAGAAGATGAGCCTACAATTCAGCCTCGCCAATTACAAGAAGAGCCTGAGTTAACCGACGAAGAACGCTTTAAGCCGCAATTAGACGAAATAAAACCATTTGGCTACGAGTTGTTTTCTGGCGAGCCAACTACATTTATGCCAAGTGAAAATGCGGCAGTACCAGAAACATATTTAATTGGCCGTGGTGATCAATTAAAAATTAATTTTTATGGCAAAGAAAGTGAAAGCTATGAAGTTAATGTTGATCGTGAAGGTCGAATTAATATCCCTAATTTAAGCCCTGTTGAAGTTGCTGGGCTTACATTCGGCGAAATAAAAGAACTTATCAAAGCCAAAGTTGCACAAGAAGTTATAGGTGTAAAAGCGTTTGTATCGCTAGGAAAATTACGCAGCATGCGTATCCTAGTATTGGGTGAAGCACATAAGCCGGGTAGTTATAGCGTATCGTCGTTGACCACAGTGTCACATGCTTTGTTTATTAGCGGCGGTGTATCTGAAATTGCATCTTTGCGTAACATTCAAGTTAAACGTGCTGGTAAAGTTGTTGCAAACTTTGATCTTTATGATCTACTTATAAAAGGTGATAGCCGCAACGACATCATCTTAAAGCCAGGGGATGTAGTATTTATTCCACCAGTTGGTTCACAAGTAGCCGTTGAAGGGTTAGTGAAGCGCCCAGCTATATTTGAATTGAAGAATAATGAAAATGCCCAAGACGTATTAAAAATGGCCGGTGGCTTGAAGCCTGGAGCGTATGCACAAAAAGCAATTGTAGAGCGTTTTAATAATTACAATGCTAAAGAAATTTTATCAGTAGACTTTAGTGGCAAAGATATTGCCTATATCCCACGTGATGGCGATAGAATTCGCTTTAATCCGGTAAGCTTGCAGTATCAAAACTCAATTAGTGTAATTGGTGCTGTTGCACGACCAGGTAATTATCAATGGTATCAAGGCAAGCATATTTCGGATGTATTAACGTCTGTTCGTGGTGATTTGTTACCACAAGCTGACCTTAGTTACGCTTTATTAGTGCGTGAAATTAATATTTCAGGTGATATTGAAGTGCGTCAATTCGACATAGCGCAAGCTATTGTAAAAGCAACTGCACATGACTTTGAGTTAAAAGCAAACGATAAACTATTAGTTTTTAGTCGTTACGAAGAAAAAGAAGCTGAAGAGTTAGCTTTAAAAAATATGGCCCTCACCGAAGAACAGCAAGCGCAGCAGGTGAAAGTTCAGCAATGGCATAAATACCAAAAGAAAGAGTTTGAAAAATACATTGGTGTTGCTACAGATGATATGGAATTACAACTAAAGGATACTTCAAACTTAACTATTGCTGAAATCTCAAAACGCAAAGCTGAAGAAGAAGAGCAAAAACTAAAGCCTGAAGATTATGCTCTGTTTAGTCGTAATAACTTGCTAAAGCCGGTTATCGCAAAGTTAAAACTGCAAGCAAATGTTAGACAAGCAATGCAACTGGTAGAGATCAATGGTCATGTTACTTATCCAGGGATTTATCCATTAACGATAGGTAGTGAGGTCAATGATCTTATTATTGCAGCAGGTGGTCTACTTGAATCTGCTTATACAGAGCAAGCTGAAATTACCCGTATATTAGCTGGTGATGCATCAAAAGTAGAGCATATTAAGTTTAATTTGCATAAAGCTATACTTGGAGAGTCTGATGATAATCGCATTCTTCGTAGTAAAGACAGTTTAAATGTATTCTCAATCCCTAACTGGCAAGAAAATGTAAAAGTTGAGCTAAAAGGTGAAGTTAAATTTCCTGGGTCGTATACAATTCGTCGTGGTGAAACATTAACTAACTTACTAGAGCGCGCTGGTGGTTTTTCAGAGTTTGCCGAAGAAAAAGCAGCTATTTTCACTCGAGAATCAATTCGTAAACAAGAGCAACAGCAACTCGCTAAGTTATCTGAAGAATTACGCAGAGATATAGCGCAGAAGAGTTTTGAAAATTCGGTCGGTAGCAATTCACTTTCGTATGATGAGATGAATAAGTTACTCAATGACTTAGCTAATGTAGAAGCGGTTGGCCGATTAGTTATTGATTTACCTTTAATTGTTGAAGACAAACAACGCTTAGTGCTGCAAGACGGTGACACTTTATATGTACCAAGTAAACGCGACTCTATCAGCGTCATCGGTGAAGTAAATTACGCAACCTCACATTTATATAAACCAGGAACCAGCTTTAAAGATTATATAGCCCTAAGTGGTGGTTTAAAAGAGCGTGCGGATGATGAACGGATTTACATTATTAAAGCAAACGGTTCAGTTAAAATTCCTGATAGTGGTAGTTGGTTTGCTGTTAATGATTCTCAGCTGATTGAAGCTGGTGACACAATAGTAGTGCCGCTTAATTCAAATTACATGGACAATCTCACGCTGTGGAGTACTGCTACACAGATCGTTTATCAATTAGGTATTGCAGTAGCAGCTATTGGTAATCTTTAGGTAATGAACTCACAAATCGCTAGTTACTATGAGTTAGAGTCATGTATATAACGGTTTCCAGGATTTCAGTAGCTAATTCAAGCAGTATCCGTGATATGTATTGTAAATAGAGAATTGAAGTAATGTTAAAGACAGAGAATGATTATCAAGAAGTTAGTGTGAAAACGCAGGAAATAGCTGAGGATTCAATTGATCCGAATGAGCTGATATTAGCTATTTTACAGAAAAAGATATTGATAGTAATTATCACTTCTTTATTTACTTTAGGGGCTGCATTATTTGCGATTAATAGCCCTAATATATATAAGTCAGAAGCGCTACTTGCACCTGCCGATACAGATAAGTCAGGTGGAGGGTTAGGTGCTTTAGCTGGGCAGCTCGGTGGCCTAGCAAGTATGGCTGGGATAAGTCTTGGCGACGATGGGGATGAAAACGTTAAAATGGCTATAGAAGTAATCAAGTCAAGACAATTTATTAGTGAATTTATACAGCGTCATAAAATATTACCTGATTTAATGGCAGTAGATTCATGGAATATGGCTGATAATACTTTGAGTTATGATGAAGATGATTACCTAGTGTCAGAAAGTCAGTGGGTGAGAGATGTTAATCTTCCATTTAAAGCTGAGCCATCGATGCAGGAAGCATACAAAGAGTTTAATAAGATAATGTCTGTTGCATTAGCCAAAGATAGTGGAATGGTGACGATTTCAATCGAACATGTATCACCTTATATAGCAAAGAATTGGGTTACATGGCTGGTTGAAGATATTAATGCTGAAATGAAAAGTAGGGATGTGCTCGAGGCTAAGCGCAGCACTGAGTTTTTAAATAAACAAATATCAGAAACCACGATTGCTGGTATTCGTACTATTTTATTTAAATTAATAGAAGAACAAGCGAAGACAATTTTATTTGCTGAGGTTAGAGATGAGTATATTTTTAAGACAATAGATAAAGCTATTGTTCCTGAGGAAAAGTTCAAACCTAAGAGGTTGCTTATATGTATCCTAGGGGCCGTATTAGGCTTTGCCTTGAGCGTGATGTTTGTTCTAATGCAGTATTTTTCTAAAAAAAGCTGACTTCTAGTATAGCTGTTATTTAGCGATGAAGTGTTGTTATTTAGACAGACTTTTACGCTAAGAGTTATGTTGCAATTAAATATAGAAAGAAATCGAATGTTCGAAAATAAAATAAACCATACAGATATACATGTACATAATAGATTTAAAGCAAGTAGTGAAGCTTTAAAACAAAAAACTATATATGTATATTGCCCTGAAAGTTTAGAGTCGTTAATTAATAAGCTTGTCGGTAACTATGATTTTGATATCAAGGTCAATGACTACAGCTTAAAAGATTTAAGCAAGCAAGTAATATGTCACTACCAAGCTGCGGATTTAAGTTTAGAGCAAAGACATTACTTAGTTGTTGCGACTGAATTAGGCGCTTGGGTGGAGCCTCTCGTTAGTTATTTAGATGCACGATTTGGTTATACAGAAGTTGCTTTACTTCATAGTAGTTACTTTTTGCATCAGAAGGCATTTTCGATTTTATCGCATAAGCGAACACAGTTTGCAAAAAGGGTTATGGATATAGCCGCTGCACTTTTACTTACGTTAATTGCGCTTCCTATTGGCTTGATAACTGCCTTACTTATTAAATTAGAATCACCAGGAGCTATTTTTTATAAGCAAAGGCGAACAGGGCAATATAACGAAGAATTCTCTGTGATTAAATTTAGGTCAATGAGCAAGAATGCAGAAAAATCAGGTGCACAATGGGCATCAAAAAATGATAGTAGAGTTACACGAGTTGGACAGTTTATAAGGCGAACACGTATTGATGAATTACCTCAAATAATTAATATTTTTAGAGGTGAGATGTCAATTGTTGGTCCTCGTCCAGAAAGAGAGGTGTTTATAGATAGCCTCGAAAAAGAAATTCCTTATTACCGCTTTAGACATGCTGTGAAGCCAGGTATTACAGGGCTGGCGCAAATTAGTTATCCTTATGGTGCATCTACAGAAGATGCCATTTGGAAGCATAAATATGACATATATTATATCAAGCATCATAGTACTTGGTTGGATATTAAAATATTATTTAAGACTGTTAAAGTCGTATTATTTGGTATGGGTCGATAAGATTAAATTTAGAGAGATATATTTTGAAAATTCTTGTTACAGGTGGTGCTGGGTTTATTGGTTCAGCAGTCATTAGGCATATAATTGAAAATACGAACGATACGGTCATTAATTTAGACAAACTTACGTACGCTGGAAACTTAGAATCATTAGTTGCCGTTCAGGATAACGAGCGCTACTACTTTGAAAAAGTTGATATTTGTGAACGTTCAGAATTAGATCGCATATTTGATCAATATGAACCAGATGCGGTTATGCACTTGGCAGCAGAAAGCCATGTTGATCGCTCAATTACCGGGTCCGCTGAATTTATACAAACCAATATTATTGGCACATATAATTTGCTAGAGGCTGCTAGATGTTATTGGAATCGATTAAGTGATCCTGTAAAAGCTGATTTTCGATTTCATCATATTTCTACAGATGAAGTTTATGGTGATTTACCACACCCTGATGAACAAAGCGGCACTCTTCCGTTATTTACAGAGGAGACATCTTACTCGCCGAGTAGCCCTTACTCAGCAAGTAAAGCATCAAGCGATCACCTTGTCCGCAGTTGGCTTCGCACTTATGGTTTACCAACAATAGTAACTAATTGTTCTAATAATTATGGTCCATATCATTTTCCTGAAAAGTTAATTCCACTTGTTATTCTAAACGCACTAGATGGAAAAGAACTCCCTATTTATGGTAAAGGGGATCAAATTCGCGATTGGTTATATGTCGATGATCATGCAAGAGCTCTTTATAAAGTGGTCACTGAAGGAAAAGTTGGAGAAACGTATAATATAGGTGGGCATAATGAGAAGAAAAATATAGAAGTTGTGCAAACTATTTGCAGCATATTAGATGAGCTGGTACCTAAAAAATCGAAATATAAAGAGCAAATTACATATGTAGCAGATCGTCCCGGTCATGATAGGCGTTATGCAATAGACTCAACAAAAATGAGTTGTGAACTCAATTGGACACCAGTAGAAACGTTTGAAACTGGTTTGCGTAAGACAGTGGATTGGTATTTGGTTAATACTAACTGGTGTGAGAATGTACAAAATGGTTCCTATCAAAGAGAGCGTTTAGGCACACTGAATGAAATGAAGGAAGATAAATAATGAAAGGTATTGTATTAGCAGGTGGTTCTGGGACAAGACTTTATCCAATAACTAAAGGTGTCTCAAAGCAATTGCTGCCTGTTTATGATAAGCCAATGATTTATTATCCAATTTCTGTCCTGATGTTAGCTGGGATCCGTGAAATACTTATAATCACAACAAAAGACGATATAGCCGGATTTGAACGTTTATTAGGTGATGGCAGTGAGTTTGGTGTTAATTTCTCTTATATTATCCAACCAAGTCCTGATGGGTTAGCTCAAGCTTTTATACTCGGTGAGGATTTCATCGGTGATGATGATGTGTGCTTAGTCTTAGGTGATAATATTTTTTATGGACAAGGTTTTACACCAAAGCTAAAACATGCCGTTGAGAATGCAAAAAATAAAAATGGTGCAACAGTGTTTGGTTACCAAGTAAAAGATCCAGAACGCTTTGGTGTTGTTGAGTTTGATGAGAATAACAAGGCCATATCAATAGAAGAGAAACCTATAAAGCCTAAATCTCATTTTGCGGTCACGGGTTTGTATTTTTATGACAACCAAGTTGTGGAAATGGCAAAAAATGTAAAACCTTCTAGCCGTGGTGAACTAGAAATAACTTGCTTAAATGATATGTACCTGAAAAGTAAAAACCTTAATGTAGAGATGTTAGGGCGCGGTTTTGCATGGCTTGACACTGGAACGCACGAAAGCTTATTAGAAGCTGCAAGCTTTGTTGAAACAATTGAAAAACGTCAAGGTTATAAAGTAGCTTGCTTAGAAGAGATTGCATTTAATAATGGTTGGCTTACCAAGTCACAGGTAATAGATTTAGCAAAACCACTACTTAAAAATAATTATGGGCAGTATTTGTTAGAAATAATTAAGGAATAATTATGAGCTTAATTAAACTAATTAACTTACCGCCATTAGGTGATGAACGAGGATCGCTTGTTTCTCTTGAAAGTAATAAGTCAATACCATTTGATATCAAGCGAGTGTATTACATTTTTGGAACTAAGCCTGGTGTTGCTAGAGGTTTTCATGCCCATAAAAAGCTAAAGCAAGTAGCCGTTTGTGTAACAGGTAAATGCCGCATGACACTTGATGATGGCATACAAAGAAAAGAAGAGTGGTTGGATTCAGCCACTAAAGGTATTTTGATTGAAGATATGATATGGCGGGAAATGCACGATTTTAGCGATGATTGTGTGTTACTTGTATTAGCAAGTGAACATTACGATGAATCTGATTACATTCGAAATTATGATGAGTTTTTAAAAGGCGTAAATAATGTTTAGTAATATTTTGGTGATAGGCGCCGGTACTATGGGGGCTGGAGTTGCGAGTCAATTCGCCCTAAAAGGTTTTAACGTTACCATTTTAGTTAGAAGTGAAGAAAAAGTCATATGCCTAAAACCTGAACTTGAAAAATTAGTTAAACGCTCTTTAAAGCGAATGCAATTAAAAGAATCGCAGAGCGATGTATTAGATAAAATTGATATCGTAAAAGAGTTGGCGAACGAAGCTAGTTATGATTTTGTTTTTGAAGCTATTAGTGAAAATATAAATCAAAAAAAGCAAATTATTCAAGATTATACTGGTTTCATAACAGAGAATACTATTTGGGCAACAAATACATCCAGTTTATCTGTAACAGATATGGCTGCAGGCTATAAATACCCAGAAAACTTCATAGGTATTCACTTTTTTAATCCTGTAGCGAGTATGGAGTTGGTTGAAATAATACCATCAATGCTTACCTCAACCTCAGTAGTGGACAAGTGTTGGGATTTTTGTACTTTATTACAGAAAAAACCTGTGCGTGTTGAAGATAGCCCTGGATTTATTGTGAATAGGTTGCTTATTCCTATGATTAATGAAGCTGTTGAAATTTTAAGTAGTCAAGTTGCAAGTGCTGAAGAGATTGATTCGGCAATGAAATTAGGTGCTCATCACCCATTAGGGCCATTAGCTTTAGCTGATCTTATCGGTAATGATGTTTGCTTATCAATTATGGAGGCTCTATATACAGCAACTTCAGACTCAAAGTATCGACCTTCATATTTGCTTCGTAAAATGGTTAGCGCAAAAAAATTAGGTAGAAAAACGGGTATTGGTTTTTACTCTTATTAAAAGGAACTCAAGATGGCGAATTTGATTCATCCAACAGCTATTATTAGTGAAACAGCTTCAATTGGAAAAGATGTAACAATTGGAGCATTTACTATTGTTCACGAAAATGTATCTATAGGCGATAACTCAGTTATTGAATCGTTCTGTGAGTTAGGAGTCGAGAATGCATTTTCTGAAGGGTTGCCATTAGTTCTTGGAAAAAATAGCTATATCCGTAGCCATAGTATTTTTTATGCTGCTTCTACCTTTGGCGATAATTTAGTCACAGGCCATCGTGTAACTATTAGAGAGAAGACAACGGCAGGTGTTGGATTTCAAATTGGTACGTTGGGTGATATCCAAGGGCATTGCACTATCGGCGATTACGTAAAGTGCCATAGTAATGTTCATATTGGGAATAAGTCAAAAATAGGTAATTATGTATGGATTTTTCCATATGTCGTACTTACAAATGATCCCCACCCACCAAGTGAAGTTCTACTTGGTTGTGAAATTAGTGACTTTGCTGTAATTGCGACCATGTCAGTTATTTTACCGGGGGTAAAAGTTGAATCTGATACATTGATAGGTGCAGGTAGTATTGTCGGGAAAACAGTAAATTCAGGGTGGGTTGTAGCTGGTAATCCGGCTAAACCTATATGTGAAATTACTAAGATAAAACTTAAAGATGGTTCCAACCGAAATGCTTACCCTTGGCGAAGTCATTTTACTCGCGGATATCCTCAGGCCGAAGTGGAAAAGTGGATTGCTGAATTTAGTATTTGATTACAGTTAATTGTTGAAAAAATAAATGAGTTGATAATGATCCCTTTTCTAGATTTAAAAAAAATTAACAATCAATACAAAGCTGACTTAATTTCTGCTTGTAGCAGAGTTATAGAGTCAGGTTGGTATGTTCAAGGTAAAGAAGTCGCTGAATTTGAAAGTGAGTTTGCTCAATATTGTGGCACAAAGTATTGCATTGGTGTTGCTAACGGCTTAGACGCACTTACGTTGACTTTGAGGGCATGGAAAGAGTTAGGAAAGTTAAAGGACGGTGACGAAGTTATCGTTCCTGCAAATACTTATATAGCCAGTATCTTAGCTATAACAGAAAATAAATTAAAACCTGTATTAGTTGAACCTGAGCAGCATAGTTACAATCTATGTCCTGTAAAAACCGAAGCAGCAATTACTTCTAAAACGAAAGTAATACTGGTAGTTCATTTATATGGGCAATTGGCAAATATGCCAGCTATTATGGGTATAGCAAAGCGCAGTAACTTACTTGTTCTGGAAGATTCCGCTCAAGCCCATGGCGCTAGCCTAGGTGGTAAGAAAGCGGGTAGTTGGGGTGATGCCAGTGGTTTTAGCTTTTATCCAGGGAAGAATTTGGGAGCCCTTGGTGATGCTGGAGCTGTAACTACCAGTGATCAAGAATTAGCCGATACAATTCGTGCACTTGGCAACTATGGAAGTAAAGAAAAGTATGAAAATGTTTATCAAGGTGTCAATAGCCGCTTAGATGAAATACAAGCTGCTATGCTTAGGGTTAAGCTACGTTATTTAGATAACGAAATAGCCCATAGACGTGCGGTAGCTGCAAGGTATATGAGTGCTTTGAAGGGTTCTCAGTTTATACTTCCATTTGCAGATGATACAGATATAACAACTGAAGAAACACATGTGTGGCATTTATTTGTTATTAGGGCTACTGATAGAGTTACTTTTCAAGCCTATATGAACGATCTGGGTGTACAAACTTTAATTCATTACCCTAAGCCACCACATAAGCAAAGTGCTTATCCGGATTGGAGTAATCAATCGTTTCCAATTACCGAGCTAATCCATAAAGAAGTTATAAGTCTTCCGTTGTCTCCTGTTATGGAAAGTGAAGATTTAGATCAAGTAATCAACGCTGTTTCTTTATATGACATTACTTAAAACATCTGTTTTGAGTTTTATTGCTACCGCAGTGAAAATGCTCGCTGCTCTAGTGATAAATAAAGCTGTAGCTGTTTTAGTTGGCCCTTCAGGGCTTGCATTGATGGGCCAACTTCAAAATTTTATTCAGATTGCTATGACTGCTGGTCAAGGTGGTATTAACCAAGGGGTTGTAAAGCATACAGCTGAGTATTCAGTTGAAAATAAAACAACAAGTGCGCTATTTAGTACCGCAACAGTTATTAGTTTTTTCACTGCTGTTAGTGCCGGAATAATCGTATGCGTTTTTTCAGGACAATTGGCCGATTACTTCTTAAAAAATCGTGATTACACCTACATATTTATACTTTTTGGTTTTAGTATTATTTTCTTTGTATTAAACCAACTGCTTTTATCAATAATAAATGGTCTCAAAGAGATAAAAGTTTTCATTAGTATAAATATAGTGCAAAGCGTCTTTAGTTTAATTTTTACCTTAGTGATGATCTATTGGCTAGGATTAGAAGGCGTATTCATTGCTATGGTAACCAATCAATCAATAATATTATTGGTACTTATTTGGGCGATTCGTCACCATGCACTGATTAAATTATCAGCATTTCGAAAGCGCTTTGATAAAATAGAAGCTAAAAAATTATTTAAATTTTCAGCAATGACTTTAACAAGTGCTGCAGTAGCTCCTATCTCTCACCTTATCGTTCGCGACTACTTAGGTAATAATTTAAGTTGGCAAGAGGCGGGTTATTGGCAAGCTATCTGGTATATTTCAAGTATGTATTTAATGGTGGTTACTACAACATTAGGGATCTATTACCTACCTAAGCTTGCTGAATTAACATCTAAAAAAGAAATTAAAAAAGAATTGATAAATGGTTATAAAATAATACTTCCAATAGTGATTTTAATGGCTATGTTAATATATTTTCTTAGAGAACTTATTATACAAGTTCTCTTCTCGAAGGAGTTTATACCCATGGCTGAGCTTTTTAAATGGCAGCTTATAGGTGATGTAATTAAATTGGCTTCGTGGCTTCTTAGTTACGTAATGTTGGCAAAGGCAATGACAAAGTTATTCATAACAACGGAAATAGTGTTTTCGATTGGTTTTGTACTTTTAGCAAAATACCTTGTGAGTCAATACGGCCTAAATGGTGTTACTTACGCTTATGCTTTAAATTATTCAGTATACTTTATAGTTGTTGCTTTTATTACTCTAAATTACCTGCGTAATAAAAAGTCAGCTCTAATGTTTAAATAAACCTTTCAACTTGCCTTTTTAAATCTAATATTATGAGTGACTTTATATGTCAGAAGTAATTACAATTGCTATTGTTGCCTATAACTCTTCAAGCACAATTCTCGAAACACTTAATAGTGCGTTAACGCAAACCTATCAAGCAAAAAATATAGAGTTATTAATAAGCGATGATGGCTCTAGTGATAATACTACCGTAGTTGCCAGTGATTGGTTGCAATCGAATCAGCATCACTTCTACAGAGCTGCCTTATATAAAAATAAAGTAAATAAAGGAGTTTCAGCAAACTGCAATATTGTTTGGCGAAATGCGACTGGACGATGGGTTAAAACGATTGCTGCCGACGATATATTAGTAGATACCTGCATTTGCGATAATCTTAACTACATAAAAGAACATCCTGAAGCGCAAGTTTTATTCTCTGACGCCATCTTATTTTCGGGTGATTTAAAAAATCAAAAAGTGGCAAAAAATGATCAAAAACTTTTTGCTATGACGCAAGCTGAGCAGTTTAATATGCTCTTGAAGGGTTGCAATATTTTAGCACCGACATCGTTTATGAATAAAAAAACGCTAGAGAGTGTTGGCTTCGCTGACGAGAGATACGCCATGCTCGAAGATTATCCATTATGGTATAAAATTTTAAAGCAGGGTATTGGTCTTGATTATTTTGAGAAAGAGACTGTCTACTATCGAGTCGGAGACTCATTGAGTCAACATAGCGAGTTTATTGGCAATGCTAAATACTTGAATTCACTCTATTGCTTTCAAAAGGATTGTATTTGGCCTGAGCTGAGTTATAAAGATGTATTCAAAATTTGGGACGACTATATTATTTTCAAAGAAAAAACATTGTGGCTCAAATTTGTTGGCACTAAAAGAAGTAACACATATTTAATTTATCATTACATAACATGCCTATTTAGGCCATATAGACTTTATAAAATGATTAGAAAGTTTTTATAATTAAGTGTTTGAGGTCAATTTTTGTGATAGAAAATCTACTAATTTTTATATTTTTGATTTTTGCTACGCTTGTAGCAAATTATCAACTGAGGATTTTCTCTTTTAGACCCTCTATTTTAGGGTCATATCTTTTTTTAACACTATTTGTTCAAATTATACCCGGTACAATTTTAGTTTCATTTTTTGCCTTCCCTCTAGTCTTGAATATTCAAACTGGAATGTCGCAAGAGCTTTTAGAATTAACATTTCGCTATACAACATGTTCAATTGCCACTTTATTGCTCATGCTATCTTTTTGTTCTAAATACATTGATTTAGATATTAATCTAAAAACGGTGCCTGTCTCAAAAGGAATGGGTGTAGGGTTATTGCTAATTTCAATTGTTGTAGTGTTTATTAAGGTTGCTTCTATAGGGCAGCTACCGATCCTACTGGCTCTAAAGGGAGATGCTATAGGTGCTGCTCTGCTGAAGGCAAAAATACTTAAACAAGAAACAGGAATGGGTGGGCTTTTTATAGGGTATATTTTTATGTATTTCCCTTATGTATCACTAATTTATTCCTACATATGTAAACAGATACTACCCTCCACATCAAAGATATTTTATATTAATTTTTACCTGATGACTTTTTATTGCTTGTATGACCTACAAAAGTCTAAATTAGTAATGGTATTTTTTATGTTATTTGTTTTGTATCTAAAAAAAGCAAAAAATATTAACTACTTTTATGTATTAATTACACCACTAATAGGATTAATGTTTTTGGCAGGTGGCTTCATGGTTTTACATGAAACGCCCATTGGAGAGGTTTTAAACGCAGTTGCTGGAAGAATGTTTATTGGCCAAGCCGAAGGCGCATACATGATGTATGATGTACTGACCCCAGACTTTGAGCGTATAACTTATGGTATGCCATTAGCTGGCTCGTTTGGGTTTGCGGCAATAGATCCTGCTGCTGAAATTATTACAATATTTTTTCCTACAGCTGGTAGTGCATGGGTTAACTCGAATACTTATATGCAATCACATGCATGGACTATTTTTGGCGATATATCGCTTATAATAGCTCCTTTAATTGTCACTATGAATATCGTTGGTTTATATATTTTGAAGGGGGTATTCAGCAGATACCTGCACGGTTATGCCCATGCCGTTTATATTGTCACGCTACTTACATTACCAATCAATAATGACTTTTCATTTTTCTTGTATTTCAAGTCTTGGTTATGTTTTATTATTTTGTCAGTGTTTTTAATTGTCGTTAAAATGCCCGGCTTTTTTATTTTAAAGAAAAAGGCTAAGGTAAAGGAAGAGTAATGAAAGTTTTACATGTTGTTGGGAATGAAATAGAGCCATCGAACGGTATTGGTCGATTGATCCCTGAGATGATCAAAATGCACAGCCTACACAGTGAATTAATAAAACCATCACTTTTGATTTTTGATAACTCATTCGATTCACAAGAAATTGAGGTGTTTAATTTCTTTGATATTAAAACACCCTCACTATTTTTAGAAAGCTTCGATTTGGTAGTTTTTCATGGTATTTATTATCTAAAGTATTATTCATTATATAAGCTATTAAAGTCTCTAAACATTAAATATATTGTAAAACCTCATTCAAGTTTGATGAAAGCGGCTCAGAAAAAGTCAAAGCTAAAGAAGATGATTGCAAATAGAGTATTTTATAAAAAGTTTATATCTTCAGCCGCTGGAACGATATTTACTAATGAAGATGAGAAAAAAAATTCTTTGTCCTGGAATGACAGCGAGTATATTGAGCCAAATGCTTTAGATTTTAATTATGAAAATCCGACTGAAAAGACGGTCAGTAAAGAAGAGCCTATTCGATTCATTTACCTTTCTAGAATTGACTTTAATCATAAAGGCACTGATATTTTGCTTGATGCTCTAATGTTGATAAAAGAAAAAGGTTTGATTGACCGTATACATTTAGATATTTATGGAATCGGAAGTGAGAAAGAAGAGGCAATTGTTAGATCTTGTATTAAAAGTTTAGATTCACCTTACATAAAATTTAAAGGTGGTGTTTTTGGTGAGCAGAAAATTAACGCTTTTAAAGAATCAGATGTATTTGTTTTAACGTCTAGATATGAAGGTTTTCCCATGGCAATTCTTGAGGCGTTATATTTTGGTATTGCATGCTTAGTTACGCCGGGTGCTAATATGTCGGAAATATTAAATAAAAACGACATTGGCTGGTTGGCAGAAGGAACACCAGAATCAATCGCAAAGCACCTTTTAGAAATTAGTAGTTATACTCGTGAAGATTTAACAGTCAAAATACTTAAAGCCCATGAATACGTTATTGATAATCATAGTTGGAAGCAAGTAACAAAAATAACTGAAAAATTATACAATTCAGTAATAGAGATGAAATGATATGAAAAAAGTTATTTTAGTTGGGGGGGCGAGCTTTATTGGCTTAAATTTAATTGAAAAGTTTCTTTCTGATTCATATAGGATTTTTGTTTATGGGCGTACTGAGCCAAGTATAATTTCAGAAAATTTAATCTTTATCAAAGGGGAGTTGCATGAGATATCTGAAAAATTAGCTTTTTTATCGCCAGAAGAAATACATGATGCAATATATTTAGTCAATACAGTACCTGTAAATGGGAGTCTGGATAACTATAAGCAAGAAATTGCTAATAATAAAGCTGCCTTAACATCATTATTTATAATTGTTGAGCGAGTTATATTTTTTTCATCCGGTGGGCGAGTTTACAAAGATAGTAAGAATCCTCACCATGAGATTGATGAGCTGGGTCCTATATGCCCTTACGGTAAAAGTAAAGTTGAGTTAGAAGAATTTATCAAATTAGAAAGTATGCGTTTAGGAAAACAATTTTTAATTGTTAGGCCTGCGAATCCATACGGGAAGCACCAAAATATTAAAGGAACGCAAGGGTTAATTGCTGTACTTTTGGGGCGAATTAAAAACTCTAATAGTATTGAGGTTTGGGGAACTGGTAATGAAGTGAGGGATTACATTTACATAGATGACTTTGTAAATTTGTTCATCCAATTATTAGAAGCTAATGACTTACCTTTTTCAATATATAATATTGGATCTGGAGGAGGTCTATCAACATTAGATATCATCAAGGTAATAGACGGCGAATTAAGCGGGCGGTGTGATTATGTAATTAATTATATAAAGCCCCCAAGTCCATTGATTGAATCAAATATTTTAGATGTTTCACGCTTAAACTCTGTTGTAACTGAACATAAGAAAACTAGTCTACGTGATGGTATTCGTCACTTGATAAGCGAACTTGAACTCTAAGATTAAATCCCCAAAGTATGATAAAGCAACTAATTTTTAGGTTTTTGATATGTCGTTAATATCTATAGTTATGCCCGCTTACAACGCACAACACACAATTATTCAAAGTATAGAATCAATTTTAAAACAAACTCACACACAGTGGGAATTGTTAGTTACTGATGATAATTCAACAGATGGTACAAAAGATATTATTTTAAATTATGCCGCTAAAGATGACAGAATAAAATATTATCTTAATCATGGTGTATCAGGTGCCTGGTCGGCTCGAAATAACAGTTTGAAATACATTTCTGGTGAGTATGTTGCTTTTTTAGATAGTGATGATACTTGGGAACCTTCGAAGCTAGTTTTACAATTGGAAGCAATGGTCGAAAACGGTGTGTATGCATCTCATACTGCTTATAACCGAGTTGATAGCGTGGGGGCATTTTTAGGCTTTAAAAAAGCTAAAAAGTTAGTTACTTATAAAGATATGCTAAAAGGAAATCAAATTGGCAATTTGACTGGAATATATAGCGTTAGCAAGTTAGGTGTTGTGATGCAGGAGCCTATTGGACATGAGGATTATGATATGTGGCTTAGAATTTTGACACAAACTGATTCTGTAGGAGTATCTAGCCCCTTAGCAAATTATAGAGTGCATACTAATAGCCTGTCTGCAAATAAATTTAAAGCTGCGATATGGCATTTTAAAATACTAAAGAAGCAAAAATTCATTTCACCAATAAATATTTGGTATTACTTTATGTGTTATTTCATCAATGCAATTAAAAGTAGAGTTTGATCTTCTACCCTATTTTAACTTGAAAAGTTTTAATCGGTTTTTTTATAGACATCGCCCTAAAGTAGCACGTATAATCCCCCGCGTCTGAAATAAGAATATGCAGTTCTTAGACGCAAAGTCACTATTTTAGGGATTGATATGGATAGTTGGTACTTATTATTTTGTAAATCAAGGCAAGAAGCTCGTGCCCAAGTTAATTTACAAAACCAAGGGATTGAAGCTTTTTTTCCTCAGCTACAAAAACAACAGCTAATTAAGGGTCGTCGTACTTTTAAGCAATCTGCTGTGTTTCCTAATTATTTATTTGTTCGCTTAAATCCCCACACCGGTAACTTTGCTGCGGTAAAAAACACCCGCGGTATTAGTGGTTTTGTGTCGTATGGTGCGTCGTATCAATTAGTACCTGCACAACTTATCAAAGAATTAAAAAATTTCGAGCTAGCTCAAGATAGTAATGATTTACCGCAACCCGGTGATTTAGTGTGCCTAAATAATGGCTCATTTAAAGACGTACAAGCAATATTTAAAGAGCCAGACGGCGACATGCGCAGCATACTGTTAATTAACCTACTCAATAAACAAATAGAAATGAGCGTAGATAACAGCGACGTAAGAAAAGTAAGTTAAAAGTTTTAAGTTAAAGGTTAAAGGTTAAAGGCACTAGGGAAGTGACAATGACCTAATTAACACGCGTCAGCAAGCTTAACGCCTACGGTGTTAAATTGTATTCTGGTGTTTAATTACGTGTAGGCGAGTGGCTTGCCACCGCGAAAGATTTACTCAGTGCTCGGTGATAAAATTGGTTTTTGTAGGAGCCGGCTTTGGCCCGAAAAGAATAAAGATTCACCACAGAGAACACCGAAATCACAGAGGAAGGAATAAGAAGTTAACCTAAGGGCTTCATAAATGTTTTCTCGGTGTTGCGAAGCTCGGTGGTAAAAACAGTTTTGTAGGCGAGTGGCTTGCCACCGCGAAAGATTTACTCAGTGCTTGGTGATAAAAATGGTTTTCGTAGGAGCCGGCTTTAGCCCGAAAAGAATAAAGATTCACAAC
>NZ_JACJFH010000072.1:21185-26911 GCF_014164495.1 Pseudoalteromonas sp. SG41-5
GATTTACTCAGTGCTTGGTGATAAAAATGGTTTTCGTAGGAGCCGGCTTTAGCCCGAAAAGAATAAAGATTCACAACAGAGAATACCGAGATCACAGAGGAAGGGATAATAAGTTAACCTAAGGGTTTCATAAATGTTTTCTCGGTGTTGCGAAGCATCTCTGCGCTCTCGGTGGTAAAAACAGTTTGGCTTGCCACCGCGAAAGGTCTTGTATTTTACAATTTGAATTAAACTGACCAGAACGTAGGAACTGTAACCTAGGGGCGGAAGCGTGCCTGATTAAGCTACGGGTTATGAGCATCATGATACGAGCAGTATGGTGTTGTTTTATAGTTTGTGCCCTAGGATTGAACAGATGGGTTTTGAAACTTCAAAACATTTTTTATTGTCAAATTATTTTCAGCACGCCGCAAATCAACATGGATTGGTCATGAAATATGAAAATTTAGAAGTTTGGCAAAGGGCTTTCAGGCTTAGTTTATTAATTTATAGTACATTTGAAACTTTACGTGATTACGGTTTGAAAGATCAGATGTGCAGATGATCTGTCTCAGTGCCAAGTAATATAGCAGAGGGTTTTGAAAGAGATTTTGAAAAAGAAAAAGCGCGGTTTTTAGGTATCGCTAAAGGCTCTATAGGTGAGTTAAAAACTCAGGTTATGATTGCATTTGAATTGGGTTATATTAGTCACACGCAGTCTGAACTTATTCTCGAAGAATGTGAAATAATTGGGAAAATGCTTGGCAAGTTAATAAAAACCATCAAAAATACTTGATAAGCCCGAAGCCCGAAGCTTTTAACTAATATTAACAAAAAAGTTAACTGCTTGCACAGTAAACGTGCAAGCAACCTTGCGAAGCAAGGATAGCCATGCTTTAATTAGCCAGCAAAAAATAACAGCAATATATTTAAAATAAGCTGAAAGTTTTAGAATTTAATATTATTTGGGAATAAACAATGGCGCTAAGCTGTAAAACACTTGTAGCATCACTCACGTTGCTAACAATGACAGGTTGTACAATCATCCCCGGTAGCCATTTCGAAGGAATCGAATCGGGTGAACAAACAAAAAACCTTGAACAAGACCTTGAAAAAGTAAATATTCAAATTATTGACTCATCTTTAATTTATCAGCAAAAACAATCGCGCAAAAAAACTAAGCCACCTTCTAGCCTTGATGGTTTAAACGTTAGTAATTACGAATACATACTTGGTGTAGGTGATGTACTTACTATTGGTGTGTGGGATCACCCAGAATTAACCATACCAGCTGCAGTGCAACGTACCGCAGAGTTTGATGGTTTTCGCGTGCAAGCAGACGGTACCATAACTTACGCTTATGCGCCGAATATTCAGGCGGCAGGTAAAACAGTACAACAAGTACACAGCGAGTTAGTTAAACGCTTAAGCCGAGTGATTGAAGACCCGCAAATCGACATTAAAGTGGTTGGTTTTCGCAGCCAAAAAACATACGTAACAGGTGAAGTAACTAAGCCAGGTGTATACCCAGTAACCGAAACTCCACTCACATTGATTGATGCCTTAAATCAAGCCGGTGGTTTAACTGCTGCTGCGGATTGGCGCACAGTAACGTTTACTCGCGGCGACAAAACAGAAGTAATAAAGCTTGATGATTTTTATGCGCATGGCGATATTTCACAAAACCGCTTATTACAGCATGGCGATATAGTGCATGTAAATCGCAACGATTTACAACGTGTTTTTGTTTTAGGAGATGTTAAAAAAGCGGGCTCAGTTGATGTTAATCGTTACGGTTTAAACCTTGCTGAAGCACTCAGTAATTCCGGTGGACTAAACGAAAACACCGCCGATGCGAATGGTGTGTTTGTGCTACGTAAACGTAACCTTGAAACCGATGGTGTTATTGCTGATGTATATCAGCTGCATGCAAAAAATGTAGCAGCGTTAGTGCTAGCTGAGCAATTTGAATTACAGCCACACGATATTGTATATGTAACATCGGCACCGCTTGCTCGTTGGAACCGTGTAATTAGCCTATTACTACCATCAATATCAACAGTAGATGCTGTTAACGATGTAGCCAACACTAATTAAGGGTTAATAAAAGATGTTTGATTCTATTTTAGTGGTATGCGCAGGTAATATTTGCCGCAGCCCAACGGCTGAATACGTATTAAAAAGTAAGTTAGCAGGTAAAAATATCAAAGTATCGTCTGCTGGTTTAACCGCGCTTGAAGGTAAAGCTGCCGACGCGACAGCAAAGCAGGTTGCTGCAACGAATGGTATAAACATGGACGAGCATCAAGGTCGGCAGTTAACATCAAGCCTAGTTGCGCAAAACAGTGTTATTTTAGTGATGGAACAACGCCACTTAACTGACCTGTGTAGTCGCTACCCCGAAGCGCGGGGTAAAACCTTTTTACTCGGTAAATGGTTGGATGATAAAGAAGTGCCAGATCCATATCGGCAGAGTCTTGAAGCGTTTGAACACGTTTATGCATTAATCGACAGCGCCTGTAGCGCTTGGCAAAAGTATTTATAAGGATAGGCTAGTACATGAATGCTCAGCCCACTGCATTAGCAGCAAACAAACAAAATAGACAAGACACACAAGCAAGCCAAGAAATTGACTTAATGGCACTCCTTGGTGCTTTGATCGATCGTAAATATTTTATCATTGCTTTAACCACTGTGTTTATGGTTGTGGGCGTGGTTTATGCCGTGTTTTCGACCCCAGTATACCAAGCTACAGCGATGATCCAAGTTGAAGAAAGCGGTGGCTCAGTGCCTGGTTTTGACGATATGTCGGGCATGTTTGAAAGTACTTCAGCTGCGGTAACTGAAATTGAACTGCTAAAATCACGCTCAGTCATTGGTGAAGCGGTTGATACCTTGCACCTTGATGTAGTTGCAGAGCCTAAATTATTCCCGTTTATAGGTAGCCGTGCGTTTCGTAAATTTAGCCCAATGAGTGACGGCGAATTAGCTGAACCGAGTTTTGGCGCTAGCTCGTATGCGTGGGGCGGTGAGAGCATTGATGTATTTAGGTTCGATGTACCACCTTCAGCGATTGGTTCGGCTTTTACTTTAGTAGCACAAAAAAATAATGTTGTGGCATTATTAAATGGTGATGGTGAGCAAATATTAGCGGGTAAAGTAGGACAAGAATTAACCAATGGTAAGTTTAACTTAACGATACGTAGTTTAAATGCTCGTGCCGGTACTGAATTTACAATACTGCGTAAAGATCGCTTAAATACGATTTTAGATTTACAAGCTGCGATTGGTGCCAGTGAAAAGGGAAAAGATTCAGGCATAATTAACCTAAGCCTACAGAGCGAACAACCACATTATGCTGAAAAAGTGCTAGATAAAGTGGCGGGTATTTATGTACGCCGTAATGTTGAACGTAATTCAGCCGAAGCACAAAAATCCCTAGAGTTTTTAGAAGTACAATTACCAGAAATTAAAAAGCAACTTGAATTTGCCGAGCAACGTTTTAACGATTACCAAATTAAACGTCAGTCAATCAATATCACCCTTGAAACGCAAGGCGTATTAGAGCAAGTAGTTAAACTTGAAACAAAACTACAAGAGCTTGAGTTAAAGCGTTTAGAAATGAGCCGTAAGTTTAAAAAAGACCACCCAACTTACCAAGGCTTAATTGAGCAAATCAATGCTGTAAATGAGCAGAAAAAAGAATTAGTTGGTGAAGTGGGTAACTTACCAGAGACTCAACAAGAGTTACTGCGCTTAAAACGCGATGTAGAAGTAAGTAACCAAATTTATACGCTATTACTAAGCAAAACCCAAGAGCTTGATATAGTGCGTGCCGGTACAGTAGGTAACGTACGTATTATTGATTTTGCCGAGGTGAATACCTCAAAACCTGTTAAGCCTAAAAAAGCCTTGATAGTCGTGATGGCTACTATGCTAGGTGGTATGTTAGCTGTTGCAATTGTGCTGGTGCAAAAAGCCATGCACAAAGGCGTTGAAGATCCAAATGAGATAGAAGCAATTGGCCTGCCAGTATATGCCAGCGTACCCTACTCAGATTATCAAGATAAACTCACTGGTTTTAGTAAATCACTTAAAAACAAAGCGAATAAACCTAAATCCATCTTGGCGCTTGATAACCCTGCGGATTTATCAATTGAGGCATTACGTAGCCTACGCACTAGTTTACATTTTGCGATGATGGAGGCTAAAAATAACCTAATTGCAATTTCCGGCCCAAGTCCAGGTGTGGGTAAATCATTTGTATCAGTTAACTTAGCCGCAGTTTTGGCACAAAGCGGTAAAAAAGTACTGATAATCGATGCCGATATGCGTAAAGGCTACTTACAAACCCAGTTTGGCTTAAAGTGGGATGATGGCTTGAGTGATTACCTGTCTGGGCGTTTAAACCTTGAGCAAGTAACCAAGCCAACCACTGTAGAAGGGTTGAGTGTTATTACCCGTGGGCAAATACCACCAAACCCATCAGAGTTACTGATGCACAGTAACTTTAGTAAGTTAGTTGCCGAGGTAAGTAGCGCATACGATATAATAATTGTTGATACACCACCTATTTTAGCGGTGACCGATCCGGCAATAGTTAGCGCCCATACTGGCACTACATTATTGGTAACCCGTTTTGGCCAAAACCATATTAAAGAGATCGAACTTACCCGTAATCGTTTTGAACAAAATGGCACAGATGTTAAAGGCGTAGTGTTCAATGGTGTAGTTAAAAAAGCCAGTAACGCTTACGGCTATTACGGTTACTACAATTACGAATATAAATCGGATAAGTAAAACGTAGCAGCGATTTTATATCGCGACAAAAAAGTTAAATAGGTGCTAGGGAAGTAACTAGCACCTAAACCCTTTGGTTTCAAATGTAGGCGAGTGGCTTGCCACCGAGAAAGGTTAAAAGTTAAAGGTACTAGGGGAAAGGTTAAAAAAAAACTAGGTTCTAGGATAGTGACTAGGACCTAAAATCTAGAACCTAGAACCTTTGGTTTCAAATGTAGACGGGGCTTTATGCCGCGCAGTTGTGATAAAAGTAAAAGGTTCACCACAAAGAACATGTAGTAGTCGGCTTTAGCCACGAATGGTTTTTCGGTGCAGCAAAGCGCCTCTGTTCCCTCGGTGGTAAAAAATTAAGTAAATTCACCACAGAGGACACTAAGTTCACGGAGGTAGAGATTAGAGAGCTAATAAATTAACTTTTATCTAGCTTTTCTCGATGTAGCGAACGCCTCGGTGGTAGAACTTGTTTTGTAGACGGGGCTATATGCCGTGCAGTTGCAATTAAAGTAAAAGGTTTACCACAAAGAACACGTAGGAGTCGGCTTTAGCCACGAATGGTTTTTCGGTGCAGCAAAGCGCCTCGGTGTTCTCGGTGGTAAAAAATTAAGTAAATTCACCACAGAGGACACTGAGTTCACGGAGGTAGAGATTAGAGAGCTAATAAATTAACTTTTATCTAGCTTTTCTCGATGTAGCGAACGCCTCGGTGGTAAAAATTTTTTATAGGCGGGGCTTTATGCCGCGCAGTTGTAACTAAAGTAAAAGAATCACCACAGAGAGTACGTAGGAGTTGGCTTTAGCCACGAATGGTTTTTCGGTGCAGCAAAGCGCCTCGGTGGTGAAAATGGTTTTTGCTAGATTAATTAGCTCGTTGCACAAAGCCCGTAGCGGTTTTTAAACTGATTAACCTAGAACCTAGAACCTAGAACCTAGAACCTAGAACCTAGAAC
>NZ_JACJFH010000073.1:0-26662 GCF_014164495.1 Pseudoalteromonas sp. SG41-5
GTAAGCGTATAGCTAACGACACCTAGCTTTGCTTAATGTTCCAAGGTAGCAGTGGCTCAAGGTTATCTGGCTGCTCAGCAAGGCGCTGTAAGCAAGTAGAGATATAGTCATGCACCACAAGGTCATTTGCCTTTGCGGTTTCAACAAGACTATAAAGTATAGCGCTGGCATGAGCACCATTGCAGGTATTTGAGAACAACCAGTTTTTTCGCCCTATTACGAACGGTTTTATAGCTCGCTCTGCACGGTTATTATCAATACTGAGCCTGCCATCATCAAGGTAACGCCTGAATTTCTCAAACTGATTTATCGCATAGGTAATTGCTTCACCTAACGCCATTTTTGGTGGGATTTTATCTTTATGCTTGAGTAACCATTGATACAATTCATCAACGATTGGTTTGGCTTTTCTCTGCCTAATCTTGAATTTTTCATCGTGCGATTTATCTTTGATGGCTTGCTCAATACCGTAGAGCTTGCGAATAAGGTTTAGTGCTACATCTGCTTTGACGGTTTTTTTATTATTGCCTTTAGCCTCGATGAATTTACGGCGCATATGGGCTAAGCACGCAACCAGTGTTGCATTCGTTTGCTCGTAAGCCTTGTAGCCGTCAACGTGCATGTAGCCTTCGTAACCATCAAGGAAATTAACCGCACATTGGCCTGCGCGACTGTTATGGTAATCAAACAAGACAATATTGGTGCCTTTACTCGGTTTATCATCGCCGCAACAATACAGCCACATATAGCTGGTTGCTTTATCTGCATTAATGACGTTTAACGGGGTTTCATCGCCGTGAATAACCGGTTGAGATAGCAACACGTCTTTTAAGCGTTGATACAGAGGGGACAACAGGTCTGCGCAGCGCAACATCCAGCTCGACATGGTTTGTCTGCTCAACTCAATACCAATATCGCCTAACATGGTTTCTTGGCGATAAAGTGGTAAGCCAAACTGGTATTTACACATGATTATTTGGCTCAGCAAGCTGGCCGTTGCGATGCTTTTTGGAATGGCTGTTGCGGGCATAAGGGCGGTTTTTACCACACTTTCAATGCCTTCACGCTCACAGTGACGGCACGTATATTTAGGGCGAATGGTTTTGATTACTTTGATATGCGCTGGCACAAACTCGAGTGCTTCACTGCTGCTTTCACCCATTTTGTGAAGGGGGCTTTGACAGCAATCACACATTTTGTCATCCTCTTCGAGGTCAACAACCACCTCAATTCGCGGCAACTGCGCTGGCAGTGGCCGGCGTTTCGGTTTGGCTTTTTCTTTCTTTACTGAGGCTGATGTGGCCAATAGCGCTTTATCATGTTCATCGAGAATATCTTCTGCTTCATTGAATACTTCGCCTGCACCCGGCATCTTTTCAGATTTTTTGGCGTACTCTTTGGCTAGTTTCGCGTTATAAGCTTGTAGCAATTCGTGAATTTGCGCGTCTTTTTCAGCTAACTTTTCATCCATATGCTGTTGCAACTCAAGCAACATGCGCTTGAGTTGTTCTGGGTCGTCAGGAAGTGAGTGTGCATCAATTTTCATGTTCGCAATTTAACAGAATTTGACGGTGTTTTCTTGCTTGACGCAAAGATAAAACAGACGGTGTGGCAACGATCATTTACTGCCAATATGATCGATTAGATCATCGATTTATACCGCAACTCTTCATGACCAAGCACATCATATCCCGACAACAACCAATCCAGTTGCTCTGGACTGAGCTCAAATTCTTGCAGACTGGCTTTGTTTGGCCATTTGAACTTTTGCTTTTCTAATCGCTTGTACCACAAAGCAAACCCCGTTTTATCCCAGTAAACCAGCTTGAGTTTATCCTTCGCTTTGTTGCAAAATAAAAATAAAGCGCCAGTATAGGCATCACGTTCAAGCTCACCCTCAACGATTGCGACCAGACCATCAATGGATTTTCGAAAATCCACGGCATCGCGATAGAGGTAAATATGTGCAGGTTCAACGAACATTTTCATTAGGCAAGCTCGCGTAACAGTTGACTCAGATAAGTGGCAGGCATTGTGGATGGCAAGCTGACTTTCACGTTACCGATAGCAAGAATGATCGGCTGTTGCTGTTCAGTGGGATCAACGTGTTTAGTGACTTTTGCGCGAACAAAACTACCAGATGCAGCAGTAAGCTTACTTCGTGCCGCATAAAAGCTTGTTTTTGATAAGGCATGTTGCTGGCAAAACTCAGTAATAGTTAAATCGCTGGCTTGTTGTTCTTCGATAATGTTGCGCCACTGCTCAAGGCTACGCATTTTTCTCATGGCTATCTCCTAATTGAAATTAAGAAATAGTTTAATCGGTTTGACGAGTTACTGGCAGGTGCACTTTGCTAGACGCTTACATTAAATCTGCACTAATTAAAGGTATTTCTAATGAACCACAACATATAAAATACTTCATTATAATCATCAAAAATTATTCGCCTATTCAGCTTTGGATCGAAAATTACAGAAAACCATATCAATTAGTATTTTCAGCTTTCAAAGCTTCTAATATTTTGACCATTACAAGATTAATAGATTTAAAATATCGCCATATTTTATCGCCGTTTCCTATGCAAATAGTTAAACAACCTTTGTGTTCTAAGAACAGACTATAGCATCATAAAATGCACGGGTAATTTGATGGGAATATATTTACTGAGGTGTTTTAGCTAAAAAACCATGCACATAAACTAATAAATCATTATGCACATGGCTTAATTTTAATTAAAGAGCATTTTCTACAGTATCTTGTAGAGCTTTTGCGCGATCTTCAATTTGGTTTTCTGCATTGGCAATTGATGAATGGTTTAATGTCAACACGCCATTGCTGTATGAAGAGTATTTATTGGCATTGCTGATATCACCAATATTTTGAATAACAACTTTTTTCAAATCGTCTTGAATTGCTTCTTGAGAAAAGCTATCAGCACACATTTTGCTGAACGCAATAATCATTGGCTCGAAGTAAATTTGAGTCCAAGTCTGACTATAAAGATGAGCATAATTATCAACTGACAAACTATCCCAATCAATTTCTATTTCAAATTCAAATTTTGCAGCATCAAAAACTTTTTTCTTTAGATCTTCAAGGTTGTTTTCTTGGAAATCTCTTGCTGCTTTTTTCTCTTTAAGTCCCATTATCATTCCTTATTTTGAGTTGAAAAGTACATATAAAAATTTGAATAAATCAGAATACGTTGTTTATTCCGTTTTCAATTTTTGTTTGAAGTTCAGCCGGAAGCTCACCTTCAAAATTGAATCTCACCAAAATTGTAGAATTCGTTTTTTTAAAGCGAACGCCATCTCTTGGCTCATTTTTAATATAAAAATCGGTTATTTGACTAATATATTCTTTACTGAAGTCATCATTAGCAACAGCCATAAGAGTATCACCAAGCACTTCTAGAATAGCTTTAATTTTGTCAGTGTTTTCAGCTGACACTTCATCAATAGTGAAATTAAAGTCAAGCCCATGAGTGTTATTAAGCGCAGACTTAATTAAAGTTACAGACGTTTCAATATCATCTGCTTTAAATGGAGATACTAGTTTAATTGGTTCTTGGCCTAATAAAAAGCGCTCATGCTTTGCGAAATCATAAATAGAAATATTTACAATACTATCTGTATCAATAAAAGAAATTTCACGCTCTTTATCAGTTAGCAATACCATTTTAATTTCAGGGTCATATTTTATAAAGAAACCAGAATAGCGATTATTGTACCTGTCAGCGACTATAATGTGAAATTCTGTGTCATAGTCAGTTTTACTTTGTTGAAAGCGTTCTAATAACTGCTTAGGAGATGCTAAAACGATATTGTTGATATAGTTATCCATGACTACTCATATTCCTTCTTAAATGTAATCATTATTTCAATAATGCAGTGAGCGGTTAAGAAAAGTCAAAATATAATTTGAAATTTCTTAACTGGATTATACATTTATATGATTAATAAAACATGAATAAATATTCCCGAGGCAAGTCCTTCTGCTAACGCATAACTCACCTATTGAGTCATGCGGGGATCACACTTTGTAAATAAACATTATTTATGACCTAATACTATAAATTTCATTATCTTAAACTTACTATGTCACTCTTCTCACATTTAGAACTCGTCAAAGACAATCGTTCACATATAAATCAGCATAATAATTTATTTGATGTGCTTTTTCTGATTATTACTGCCGTCAAATCGGGGGGTGAAAACTGGTAAAACATTGATGTATATGGTGATAGTAAGCTTGATCAGTTAAGGGGATTTCGCTCTTTCGAAAATGATATACCCACTCGACATAGTATTGCTCGGATTTTTAGAGCTGTTGATACTGACTTATTACTACTGCCGATGTACAGCTGGGTCAATCAAAACCGCGTTAAATCAGCCCATCCTATCATTGCCTTCGATGGCAAAACTATTCACGGAGCAAGTAAACACATTGCTGATAAATCACACCTTGTCTCAGCAGTTAATTGTGAGGCAGGTCTCACGTTATTCCACCAAACAGTTGGCAGTAAGACAAATGAAATACCGACAGTTCGGGATTTATTGTAAATACTCGACATCAATAACACCGTCATTACATACCAATTGGCAACTCTAAACTGTGTTCGGTAGGTTGTGGTGTTATAGTCATTACTTTAACGCCATTAGGTGATTCAAAACGATGCCAAACCCCCTTTGGAATTACCAACATTTGACCTGAAAATAATGTATTGCGCTGCTCGATTTCCCCGTCTAAAAGAATCAAGGTCGTTTCACACCGAGAACCTGAACGAACTCGTCACCTATTGGGTGCCTTTCCCACTCACTCGACCCAGAATAATTTGCTATGTATACTCCACCATCTCGGTATTCAGATAAAAGAGCAAATGCATTTTTTGCTTCTTCTTCAGATGTTTCTGGCGTTCTATTTTTTAGTAATTTGATTCTGGAAAACTCATCACTGATTGTAATTGATACTGACTTAGGCACTTGCTCAATCCTTGTAGATACAAAAGGAGCCTATAGAATTGCTCGTTTTTATTTATTATTAATATATCAACCATAGTCTAATTCCTATTTTTATTCAATTACTTAGTCTTTTTCAACTTCAATAATTACTCGTGTGATTTGCTGTCGCGTAAACCTAAAAAGTCCAAATAACCAAAGCTTTATTAAAAGAATATGGTTAGCCGTATTAAACCATTTTGAAAAATAATCACAAGGTGAAAAAAGGTTGAATGCAACAGATATTCATGGCTCGCTTTAACATTATGATTATTTGGTTACCATTGCAGGTTGATAAGTTTGCAGCCTAAAAGTGCCTCTATAACCACATGAAATATAAATACTAAAAATCAGATAGTTGAAGTTTTAAATAATTCTATGCTTATCATTTTATATTCCGCAATTTAACGTGCCTTACGTAAGTTACAAATAAAAACAATAGAATAATTACTCTATACGTATTGAAAATCAAAAATTTCAAGGTACACTTGTGCTCTGAAATTTGAGCTTACAGGTGTACGCTCAAATTATTAAAGTAATTATTTCAGTGCTTACCCTTAAATAAAGAAAACACAGGCCAATAAGCACTCGGTTTAGAAAGAGATGTAATGACGATGTTTACGCAGGCATTAGACCAATTTTCAAAATGGTTTTTACACCATCAAAGTTTTGCAGGTTATATAGAACCAATTATGCAGGTATTTAAACCTGCATGGCGTGCAGGCCAATTTAGAGCACAAGTGATCCATACAGAATCACACAAGGGTGAATATTTAAGTATTCAACTTAAGCCAAGTAAACAATGGCCTGTTCACATTGCTGGACAGCATATTAGCTTAACAGTTGAAATAAATGGGCGGTTATTAACGCGTGTTTTTACTATTGTTTCAAGCGCTCAACAATTTAAAAACACTGGGCTTATGCGCTTACTAATTAAAACAAATGCACTCGGGCGCTTTACTGGTTTACTTAAAGAAACACTGCAAGCTGGTTCGTGGTGTAGTATCACCGCGCCAAGTGGTGAATTTATATTTAAAAACACTGGCGCACCAGTCACTTTTATCGCGGGAGGTTCTGGTATCACGCCAATACTCGCTATGCTTGACGAACATCTTGGCCAAATATCCACCAATGTCATATTAGTGTATTACGCAAAAACGTCTGAACATCAATGTGTTGATGAACTTAGCGAATTGGCTCTGCGATTTAAGCACTTTTCATTTTTATTATTAACCCGCGAACAATCAAATCAGATTACCAGCCATATTAACCTCGCAGAAAAACCTGATGTTTATTGTTGTGGTCCTTTAACCTTTATGCAAACGGTCAGTGATTTTGCTAAAAAACACGCATTAAATTATAACCAAGAAGCTTTCGGTTTAGCCCTGCCAAGCACCCATAACGCAGGCCAACTTAATGTTAAAATTAATAACCATGCACATGTTGTAACAAATACTGATGTGCTACTAACACAGTTTGAAGCAAAACAGCTGCCAGTAAAACGCGGCTGTGGCATTGGAATTTGTCATCAGTGTCAATGTATTAAAAAGTCTGGCGTGGTACGTAATTTAAAAACTGGTGAACTATCAGATAACGGCGAACAGCTCATTCAACTGTGTGTCAGCCAACCTGTTAGTGATTTGGAGTTACAATTATGAAAACTATTAACTATGAGCAACTAGCAAGCGAATTAGATGCTATAAAAATGCAGACGCTTGATAAAGTGGGTCAAAAAGATGCCGACTATATTCGCTCTATTGTACGTAAACAGCGCCTATGTGAATGGAGCGGACGTATTCTATTAATGCTTGGGTTTATTCAACCATTGCTATGGGTTGCGGGAGTATTGCTACTCGCATTAGCTAAAATCCTTGATAATATGGAAATTGGTCACAATGTCATGCATGGCCAATACGACTGGATGAACGACAAACAACTTAACTCCCAACACTATGAATGGGACATAGCATGTGATGGCCAAAGCTGGCACCGCGTGCATAACTTTGAGCATCATACCTACACCAATATTATTGGTAAAGACCGTGACTTTGGGTATGGTTTGCTACGCTTGAGTAATGACTTTAAATGGCGTTTGAAAAATATATGGCAGTTTATTACCTATATAAACTTAACTGTATTGTTTCAATGGGGTGTGTCATACCATGAGCTGGCAGCTGAGCGTGTATTTATGGGTAAAAAGAAAGAAAGCCGCGAAACTGACGTGTCTCACGCGATGTTAAAACGACGCTTTTTTAGTAAAGGTGCGCGCCAGTTAATTAAAGATTACGCGTTATTCCCGCTATTAGCTGGTCCATTATTTTTGTGGGTTTTAGCTGGTAATTTTCTTGCTAATTTAATTCGTAATTTGTGGACATCAACCATCATCTTTTGTGGTCACTTTACCGAAGAAACTAAAACCTTTAACGAGCAAGACTGCGTAAATGAAACTCAAGGTCAGTGGTATTATCGCCAAGTTTTAGGTTCATCAAATATTAACGGCGCTAATTGGTTTCATATATTAACGGGGCATTTGAGCTGTCAAATAGAGCACCATTTATTTCCTGACATGCCATCATCGCGCTATCAAGAAGTTGCTCCTAAGGTGCAAGCCGTACTAAAAAAACATGGTATTGCTTACAACACAGGTGGATTTTTTAAGCAATATACGTCGGTATTAAAACGCATTTTACGTTACTCTTTTAAATGATTTTTAATCACCCTAGATAACTAACCTGAGCTTAGGAGAATAAAAATAATATTAATACTTTAAATAAGTATCTGAGTAAATCTCTTAACCAAAGTTCAAGTTAACTAACTTTTTCGCTCGCCTTTAACCTTGCACCTATAAATTGAACTTACAAAAAAGCCACTGTTCATTACAAACAGCGGCTTCTCTTCTTAAAGCTTATTTAATTACTTCAAGGCCGTTCATATATGAACGAAGTACTTCAGGCACGACTACTGAACCATCCGCTTGTTGGTAGTTTTCTAAGATAGCCACTAAAGTACGTCCTACTGCTAGGCCTGAGCCATTGAGTGTATGCAGTAACTCTGGCTTCTTCTCACCCGCGCGACGAAAACGTGCTTGCATACGGCGCGCTTGGAAATCAACCATGTTTGAACATGATGAGATTTCACGGTAGGTATCTTGCGCTGGTAACCATACTTCTAAATCGTAGGTTTTTGCTGAGCCAAAGCCCATGTCACCCATACATAAAATTACTTTACGGTATGGTAGCTCTAGCGCTTGTAATATTTGCTCTGCGTGACCTGTTAGCTCTTCCAATGCTTGCATTGAATCTTCTGGTTTTACCAGCTGTACTAGCTCAACTTTATCGAACTGGTGCTGACGAATAAGGCCACGAGTATCACGGCCATAACTGCCAGCTTCACTTCTAAAACACGGAGTGTGGGCAGTTAAACGAATTGGTAAATCTTTTTCGTCGTAAATTTCGTCACGCGCGCTGTTTGTCAGTGGTACTTCTGCAGTAGGAATTAAGCTAAAACCTTCTTGCTCTTCACCGTCATCATTTACAAGACCTTTAGTATGGAATAAGTCTTCTGCAAACTTAGGTAATTGGCCTGTACCGTATAAACTGTCGCGGTTTACTAAATACGGTACGTACATTTCTGTATAACCGTTTTTATCTGTATGCGTGTCTAGCATAAATTGCACTAGTGCACGGTGCATGCGGGCCATTGCGCCGCGCATTACAGTAAAGCGTGAACCGGTAATTTTAACGCCCATTTCAAAATCAAGGCCGTTTAGATCTTGTCCTAAGTCTACATGATCTTTTACTGCAAAATCATACTTTTTAGGCTCGCCCCAGGTTGAAATCTCAACGTTGTCAGATTCGTCAGCGCCCGCTGGTACTGATTCATCAGGTAAATTGGGGATAGCTAAAGAAATTTGCTTGAGCTCTTCTAAAATAGCGTCTTGCTCAGCTTTAACACTATCAAGTTGCGCGCCTAAGTTGCTTACTGCATCTAACAATGGTTGTGCATCTTCGCCTTTAGCTTTAGCTTGGCCAATCGCTTTGGAGCTACTGTTACGCTCACTTTGTAATTCTTGTGTTTTTACTTGTAATGTTTTGCGTTTTTCTTCAAGTGCGCTGACAGTCGCAGTATCTAGCTCGTAACCACGTGCTGCTAGACGCGCAGCTGTTTGCTCGAGATCTTGACGTAATAATTTAGAATCTAACATGTTAGTTTTTAACCTTTTTGCATTACCAGCTGAAGGCCCAGCCAAGCCATAAAAATACACACCACCACATTTAAGGTGATATTAAGGGCCATTTTAAAAAAGTGACCTTGTTGCAATAACAACAACGAATCCATTGAAAATGTCGAGAAGGTGGTCAAAGCACCTAGAAAGCCAATCCCTATAAGGGTTTTAGCGGGGCTAACGGTGATAATTTCGCGCTCTATCAAACCGTATAATACGCCCATCAACAATGAACCAAGAATATTAACCGTCAACGTGCCAAAAGGGAATCCCCTACCAAGTAGTTTTAGCATGGTTTCACTAATAAAAAACCGTAAACAGGCACCTGAGGCTCCTCCTGCGGCAATCATGAGATATATCTTAAGGCTTGTCATAGCGTTTTATGTCACTGTGATGATCGCGCTCTTTCAAATAGTCGAGCTTTTGCTTTATTTTTTGTTCTAAGCCACGATCCGTTGGAAAGTAATATTGCTTATCGGCTATCTGCTCTGGAAAGTACTTTTCTCCTGCAGCATAGGCGCCTTCTTCATTGTGCGCATAGCGATACTCAGCACCATAGCCTAAGTCTTTCATTAAGTTAGTTGGTGCATTACGTAAATGCTCTGGCACCGGATAGCTAGGCTCGTTCTGCGCATCCGCCTTGGCTTGATTAAACGCCGCGTACACCGCATTACTCTTCGGTGCGCTAGCTAGGTAAATCGTAGCTTGTGCAATTGCACGCTCGCCTTCACTTGGTCCAACTCGCTGAAATATATCCCATGCATTGAGGGCCACTTCCATGGCACGCGGATCAGCATTACCAATATCTTCAGTGGCGATGGCGAGTAACCGCCTTGCAACATACAGCGGATCGCCGCCACCGGCTAAAATACGACAATACCAATACAAAGCACCATCTGGGGAGCTACCTCGAACTGACTTATGAAAGGCTGAGATCAAATCGTAAAATTCATCACCCCCTTTGTCATACTTGGCTAAATGCGTTGGCAATACTTGACTGAGTACGTGCTCATCAACTAAGTATTGACCGTTTTGCTCTACGGTTAAATCAATCGCCTGCTCAAGTAAATTAAGCACTTTACGAGCATCGCCATCACTGGCTTGGCACAACGCTTGTTTAGCATTTTGTGCAAGTACCACCGTTTTATTTTTCAGTTCATCATCGCTTGCAAGCGCTCGCTCAATAACAAGATGTAAATCAGTGTCTTGCAGCGATTTTAGGACATATACTCGTGCTCGCGATAAAATCGCATTGTTTAGTGCAAACGAGGGATTCTCGGTGGTGGCACCAACAAAAATAAAGGTACCATCCTCTATATGTGGTAAAAACGCATCTTGCTGAGATTTATTAAAACGATGTACTTCGTCAACAAACAGTAAGGTACGTTGGCCAAGACCTTCAAGGTTAGTACGCGCTTCACTCACCGCATCACGAATGTCTTTAATGCCTGCCGTTACCGCCGACATTTGAATCAGCGCCGCATCGGCATGGTTGGCAATAATTTGCGCTAAGGTCGTTTTACCAACGCCCGGCGGCCCCCACAAAATAAGACTGTGGCAACGCCCTGCTAAAATAGCTTGATAGAGAGGCTTATCTCGGCTTAATAGATGTTGCTGGCCAATATACTGATCTAAACTGGTTGGTCGCATGCGCGCCGCAAGTGGGCGCACATCGGGGCCAAAATTAAAGCCTAAATTACTCACCTTGACTTTGATCGTCTATTTCAACGCCTTCTGGAATACTAAACTCAAAGGTTGAAGTAGCAAGGCTTTGATTTACTTTAGTGTCGCTAAAAGTAAACGTAGATGATTGCCCTGAGCTGTCTTTAACCAGTAATGATGCTAAGCCTACTTTATCTGCTGCAAACACAATATCCAGCTGTTCAACTTGGCTTTCAACGCCTTTATTAGGTGTAACACTGAACCCAGTATCCGTGGCGTGTACTTGGTACTTTTGCCATTGCGCCGGATCTTTGGAGGTAAGTAATACAAACGGTGTTGAATCAATCAAACTGTGAGTATTCATAATCGTTACTTGCTCAGCAAAGCTGTCGAAGTAATAGGTTTTATCGCCATTTGATACAAATAACGTGTCATCAGGGCTCGCTTGTTGCCAACGGATCATCATTGGCTGTTGCAAGGCGATAGTACCTTCACCTTGCATAATTGATTGGCCTTGGTCGTCATTAACTTGCTGCGCAAATTGCGCTTGAAAACTCTTTAAACCGGCCAGTTTATCTTGTAATGCTTGGCTGTCATCCGTTGCACTGTCACTTGCAAATACTGATGCTGATAAAAAACAGCTAATTGCTAAGGCTAAATATTTAATTTGTTTCATTTAATTTGCTCCACCATTGGGCACTAATACATCACGGGCACCGTTATGACCTGGTGCGCTTACAATACCCGATGTTTCCATTTGTTCAACTAAACGTGCGGCACGGTTGTAACCAACACGTAATTTTCGCTGCACACTTGAAACTGACACTTTGCCTGTTTCAACAACAAATGACACGGCTTCATCATAAAGCGGATCTGATTCTTCATCCGCGTTTTCACTGGCTTCGCCTGGCAATAAAATATCCTCAGTGGCGTCACCATTTAAAATTTCGTCTATATAATTTGGTTTTGCACGTGCTTTCCAGTCATTCACCACCGCATGTACTTCATGGTCATCAACAAACGCGCCATGTACACGTATCGGTACGCTGGTGCCCGGCGGTAAATAGAGCATATCACCCATACCTAGCAGGTTTTCTGCGCCTTGTTGATCTAAGATGGTACGCGAGTCAATTTTACTTGATACCTGAAACGCCATTCGCGTTGGGATATTCGCTTTAATTAAACCAGTAATTACATCAACCGATGGGCGCTGTGTTGCTAGTATTAAATGAATACCTGCCGCTCGGGCTTTTTGCGCAATACGGGCAATTAGCTCTTCAACTTTTTTACCAACAATCATCATCATGTCAGCAAATTCGTCAATCACCACCACGATACTCGGTAACTTACCTAACTCGTCTGGTCCTTCTTTCATACCATCAGTATCTTTAAATAATGGATCGAGAATCGGGTAACCCGCCTCTTTCGCATCCAATACCTTTTGGTTGTAACCTTTTAAGTTACGAACACCTAACGCCGACATTAACTTATAACGACGTTCCATCTCACCTACACACCAACGCAGCGCATTGGCAGCTTCTTTCATATCGGTGACCACTTCACACAGTAAATGTGGGATACCTTCGTAAACAGAAAGTTCCAACATTTTCGGGTCAATCATGATCATACGCACATCATCAGGGCCTGATTTGTACAGTAAGCTTAATATCATTACATTAACGCCCACTGACTTACCTGAACCTGTGGTACCTGCCACCAGTAAATGCGGCATTTTACCCAAATCAGCACAGATTGGTTCACCGGCAATATCTTTACCTAAGACCATAGTCAGTGGCGATGGATTTTGCTCAAATTTTGGCGCGTCGATTACTTCTGATAACCGCACTATTTCGCGGTGTTTATTAGGTAATTCAATCCCTACATAGGTTTTACCCGGAATAACTTCAACCACTCGGACACTAACCGCTGATAGCGAGCGGGCTAAATCTTTAGCAAGACCAGTAATTTTAGAAACTTTAATACCCGGCGCTAAATCAAGCTCAAAACGGGTTACAACAGGTCCAGGGTATACGGCAACAACCGTAGCTTGAACGTTAAAATCAAGGAGTTTAGTTTCAACTAACCTCGATACAGCTTCAAGCTCTTCTGGTGAAATTGGGTTTTTGGCTTTATCAGGTCTATCTAACAAATCAAGCGTAGGCAATGGCGTACTTGGCGGCTTTTCTTCGAGTAGCTGCTCAAACTTTTCTTTTGCGGTAGGTGGAGGCTGATAGGTACTCTTTGGTTTTGGCATTGGTCTTGCTGGCGAAACCACAGTAGTAACTGGTTTTTCAGGCTCTGTAACATGGCTTTGATCAAGCGCATTTAAGGCAGCCGCAGTGTCCATTGGTTCATCATCAATGGCGCTAAAATTAATTTCTTGATCCAGAATGTCATCCAAATCATCAAATGCAGGATGAGAGTCTTGATTTGACACCGCACTATCAATATCCACTTTTGGTTCTGAAAAGCGAATGGCGGGTGTCTCTTTACGTGTCTGTTGCTCATTAACAGGGTCTTGTTCAATTGCAACTTCAGTATTTGCAGTGCGTTCGCGTTGTAACCATGCTTTTAAGTGATGGGCAATAAAACGATAACCTCGCATGATCAAATCGCCAATAAAATCGACACATTGCACCCACGACACGCCTGTTAATAATGTTAATCCAGCAAAAAAGAAACATAATAATAAAATCGAGGTACCGGTAAAGTTAAATGCAGGCATCATCGCTGAAGCTATCACATCACCGACTACCCCACCGGATGAAAAATTATAAATATCATCAAAATTAATACTACTGATAGCCGTTGCTGAAGTGATAAATAATGCAAAACCAATCACTCTAAGCGATAACGTTGTATAGTCGAGTTGAAATATTCTATGAGGTTGCTTAAATAATAAGTAGCTGATTATTTGTAGTTCAGCTGGCACAAAATAAGCTAACCAGCCAAATGTCAGCAATAAAATATCGGCGATACACGCACCTGCAGCTCCAGTTATGTTTCTTACATTGTCATAACCTGTTTGCGACCAACTCGGATCAGCAGGATCAAAGCTTACCAGCGCACACAATATAAATATTGCGGCAAAGGTGCTAATTATTAAACCGGTTTCTAATAGTCTTTGTACACCATTTAGGCGCATAACTCGCTATTCCTCATTTTTCTTTGTACTTCTTTGTACTCATTCTTAGCAATGGAATACCTTAGCAGGAAATACTTTTTGTTGCACTTTATCTTAACCATGATGGCCTGATTATGAACAGGTTTTTATTAATCGCGCATGTATCAATAATACAACTTAAGTCGTTACTAAAAAATAGCGCATAGTTCAGCCGATATATGGGCGAATAATCACCCCTTGCTCGCCTTTTACTTCTTCCATAACAACATAGGTACGGCTTTCACTAACGTTCGGTAGCTTGAGCAGAATATCCCCTAATACACCACGATATTCAGACATATCATTTACGCGGGTTTTTAGTAAAAAGTCAAAGTTACCCGAGACTAAATGGCATTCGATAATTTCATCATGCTTTTTAACTGCAGCACTAAATTCATCAAACACATCAGGTGATGTTTTAGTGATTGTCACTTCGACGTACACCGACAAACCTTGCCCAAGTTTAGCAGGGTCAACCACGGCTTTATAACCGACGATGTAACCTTCGCGTTCGAGCTTTTTTACACGCTCTAAACAAGGCGTTGCACTGAGCCCCACACGTCGAGCTAATTCAACATTAGATACTCGGCCATCGTGCTGTAGCTCTATTAAAATCTTACGGTCAATACGGTCTAATAACTCATGCATAATAACGACTAGTTTTTTGTACTGTTTAAATGGTGTTTTCAGATTATATCACTAGAATACCGATTAAAAAAGGTGAGACACACTGCCAGTACATGAATATAATAGTGAAAAATTTTATCCCGTTCTATTAAGGCAATATTATGATTATCGGTGTACCTAAAGAAATAAAAAACCATGAATACCGTGTAGGTATGGTCCCTGCTAGTGTTCGTGAGTTAGTAAACCACGGCCACCAAGTTTTTGTTGAATCTGATGCAGGTATGGGCATTGGCTTCACTAACGAAGATTACACACTGGCAGGTGCAGAAATTCTAGCAACTGCTGCTGAGGTTTTCGCAACAGCAGAGATGATTATAAAAGTAAAAGAGCCACAAGCCGTTGAACGTGCAATGCTACGTGAAGACCAAATTCTTTTCACTTACTTACACCTTGCACCAGATCTTCCACAAACTGAAGACCTAATCAAAAGCAAAGCAATTTGTATCGCATACGAAACAGTAACTGATTCACGCGGTGGTTTGCCACTACTTGCGCCTATGAGTGAAGTTGCTGGTCGTATGTCTATTCAAGCTGGTGCACAAGCGCTTGAAAAATCAAACCATGGTCGTGGCATGCTACTTGGCGGCGTACCGGGTGTTGAGCCAGCTAAAGTTGTTGTTATTGGCGGCGGCATGGTTGGTCGTAGCGCAGCACAAATGGCTGTTGGCCTTGGTGCTGAAGTTGTCGTACTTGATCGTAACATTGACGTACTACGCGCACTTGACGCTCAGTTTGGTAATAAAGTTAAAGCGATTTACTCAACAGCTGATGCACTTGAAAAGCATGTACTTGAAGCTGACCTAGTAATTGGTGGCGTACTTATCCCTGGTGCTGCTGCACCTAAACTAGTTACTGCTGAACACATTAAAGCAATGAAGCCTGGCTCTGCAATTGTTGATGTTGCAATTGACCAAGGTGGTTGTATCGCAACGTCTAAAGCAACAACTCACGCTGATCCGACCTTCATCGTTGATGACGTTGTTCACTACTGTGTTGCTAACATGCCAGGTGCTGTACCACGTACATCTACTTTCGCACTTAACAATGCAACATTGCCTTTCATCATTAACCTTGCAAACAAAGGTTATAAGAAAGCATTACTAGATGACGCTAACTTCCTTAAAGGTCTTAACGTGATCAAAGGCCAAGTAACTTACAAAGAAGTTGCTGAAGCCTTCAACATGCCATACGTAGATCCACGTACTGCTGTTGAAAACGCATAACTAGCGTTTAGAATAATAAAAGCCTGTGAACATCAGTTCACAGGCTTTTTTTATATCACCAAAAAAGTTTATTACAGCTTACATTGTGGGTTTTTACCCGCCGCTTTTGCTGCTTTTTGCTCATTTAATGCTTGTGGCAATTTTGCTTGTAGCTCTTTAATGCGGTTAGCAGGTGCTGGGTGAGTAGACATAAATTCAGGTGTATTACCACTGCCTGCTTTACTCATATTCTGCCAAAGTGTTACGGATTCTTTTGGATTAAATCCGGCTTTTGCCATTAAATCTAAACCCACTTGGTCGGCCTCAGATTCATGAGAGCGACTAAATGGTAAAATAACGCCGTACTGCGCACCTAAACCAAGACCTTGCATAATTTCGTTACGATATTGTACATTGCCCATTTCAAGTGCGGCACTGCCCGCTTGCATACCTGTTTGTAGCAAGGAACTTTGTGATACGCGTTCATTAGAGTGCTCAGCAATTACATGCCCTACTTCGTGCCCGATAACGGTTGCTAGCTGATCTTGATTTTCAGCCACTTTTAACAACCCTGTATGCACACCAATATAGCCACCGGGTAATGCAAACGCGTTAGCTGAATCGTCTTCAAATACCACCACTTCCCACGCCTGAGTTGCATACTGTTGCGGTAATACTGCAATCACATCGTCAGCAATGCACTTTACATACGCATTTACTTGAGGATTATTATTAATTTTTTGATTCTTTTTCATATCAGCAAAGCTTTGCTGACCCATCTGACTCATTTGTTGATCAGAATAAAGCGCAATTTGCGTACGCCCTGTTGGTGATGTTTTACAACCCGCTAATACAGCGGTGGCAAGCACAGCCAAAACTAATTTTTTCATTGTATTCTCTTAACTAACAATTTAATTGTTCTTAGAATAGCAAACCAGCCTGCAATTGAATATATCGACTGCCAGTAAAAACATCTGTTGCGTTATATTTCAGTTAAAGGCGATAGTTAGCATGCAAACTAAGTACCCAAGACTAATTGTCGCTGTTACAATAGCAGCCTCTTTTTGTTTAATGGGTTAGTCATGCAGGACTCGGTTTCTTTAAATAAACGCATTCTATTACCTTTACTCGCCAGTATTGTTGCAATTACGCCACTGGCAATCGATATGTATCTTCCGGCAATGTTAGTCATTGCTAACGACCTTAATACCACAATGCCTAATGTACAAATATCGTTAAGCATATATTTAGCTGGCTATGCGCTGGGAATGCTATTTTTTGGCCCAATCGCAGATCAAATTGGTCGTCGCGTGTTAACGAAGGTCGGCTTAGCATTGTTTGGCTTAAGCTCTGTCGCATTGGCCTTTTGTAATGACATTCATCTATTTTGGGCTTTGCGGGGCGTACAAGCATTCACAGGTGCTGCAGCAACCGTTGTGGTGCCAGGGATAATTCGTCATATTTATAAACAAGATACTGCTAAAGGAATGTCGTATGTATCGATGATCATGATGGTAGCGCCCTTAGTCGCACCAACGGTTGGATCAATGATCATGGGCTTATCTCACTGGCAAACAATCTTTTTAGTACTGGCTAGTTACAGCTTTGTTATTTTAGCCTTGGTACAAATATACTTAATCGATATCCCTATTTTCAAAAGCCCGATGAAAGGCTTTGCACTATTTTTCGATAGCTATAAAACCGTATTTAAAAATAAAGATACCCGAGCAGATATAGCCAGCTCAATGTTTGTCTCATTCGGCTTTTTTTGCTTTTTAACCGCAGTGCCCTTTGTATAACTTGATTACTTTAAAGTATTAGAACAATTATTTGGTGTTTTATTTGCTTTCAATGTCATGGCGCTAATGTTTGGTAACTTTTTAAATACCCGCCTAGTACCACGTATTGGTTCACGAAAAATGCTGTATTATGGATTAGCGGTCGGCTTTGTAGCTGGCAGTGCCCTACTCACATTTAGCATATTACACCTATCGCTGTATTTTATTGTTGCAGCTATTGCTCCTCTGATGATGAGTTTAGGGGTTACCGCTAGTAATGCTGATGCATTGATCTTAATGCAGTTTGAAGAGCGTTCTGGCACCGCTACGGCGGTTATTGGTACATTGCGCTTTGGCAGCGGTGCATTAGTCGGTCCAATTTTAGCCTTAATGCATGCACAAAGTGCGGTACCATTTTCAAGCTTAATGTTCAGCGCATTAGTATTAACACTAATAGCCCAGCTTTGGCACCGAGCTAGAAACAAAAAAAATGCCCGTAGTTAACGGGCATTTTTTTACTAAGCGACTTATTTATTCAGCTGCTTTAGATACCATCACCATTGCAGGGCGTAATAAACGACCATTTAATGTATACCCTTTTTGCATCACTGCTAATACAGTGTTAGGTGTTACATCATTGCTTGGTTGAATCGACATTGCTTGGTGGAATTCAGGATTAAACTGCTCACCTTGTGGGTTAACAATTTCAACACCAAATTTTGCAACCGCATCGTTGAAGCTTTTAACTGTCATATCAATCCCTTCAAGCAATGGCTTTAAGGTTTCGTTTTCTTTGTCTGAGAACTCAATAGCACGTTCTAGATTATCAATAACAGGTAATAATTCGTTAGCGAACTTTTCAAGTGCAAATTTATGCGCTTTTTCTACATCTTGTGCAGCACGGCGACGAATATTATCAACGTCTGCAGCGGCACGTACTACGCTATCTTTTTGGTTTGCGATAGTTTGTTTCGCATCTTCAAGCTCAGCATAAAGCATAGCAATTTCAGCTTCAGGGCTAACTTCTTCGCCTTCGTGCGCGTCAGCAGCTTCTACAGCCGCTTCAACGTCTGCTTGCATTTGCTCTAATTCTTCGTTTAATTCAACTTCTTGCTCTGGTGATTTTGTCTGCTCAGACATAATTTAAGTGCTCCAATACTTTTCAATTGCGGTAATTATGGGGATTGAATCAAAAGATTCAAGAGCCAGATGACTCGATTAATTTAAATTCTTGAATGATTGCTTCAATTTGCGCCGATTTAGGACAAATTACACAAAAACGACTTTGATATTCTTGATTTTGAAAATACGGCACGCTGATCACCATCAGTTCGTCACAATCAGTAAATGGCAATTGTGACGTATTTAAAACCGACACACCATTTTTAAAAGCTAACTTATCTTCTACAAAGTTCAAAAATGAGACACCAATATTTAAGCTTTGTTCACAATCAATTTGCCGATATAAATAATTTTCGCCGACCACGATACTGTTATCTGAGCCTAATTTATGGCTCAGCTCACGGGTCCATTGATTTAACGAATCATGACAATTTCGTGGTGCTGTATTTGCCATTGCTTGCATACGGTACAAGCCTTCCATTAAAGTTTGTTGACTGAATACAGTATTAAGCCAAGTAGCGAATTGATAACGTACGATGTCAGACGCATCATCCGGCTTATGAATACAAATGTTATGGCTTTGCCCTGCTCTATCTAACAGTAAAATAAGCCAATCATTGCTGTCAAAATCTAATACTTCAACTCTAAAAACATGTTGAGAACTTACTTGTGGCAGACCAACGCAGCAACATACCTGATAACGCTGGCTTATACCATGCGCCATCTCGACTAATTGCGCTTGTGCAGGCTGCCAATATTGCGCAATCTGCGACAGAGGGAAAAATTCACTTAGCCAATAATCAAATCCGGCATTAGTAGGTACCCGTCCAGCAGAAGTATGCGGTGAATACAGCAGGCCTATTTTTTCTAGGCGCGACATCGCATTTCTAACTGTTGCAGAACACACAGCCATACCTTTTTGCTTGGCAATACGGCTTGACGCGACAGGTTGACCTTCGCCATTACAGTACAGGCTCATCACGGCGGAAAATATTTGCTGATCTCGAGGGTTTAAATTCATAGTATCTACATCTTGCTGCATACTGGGGATATCGGGGCGTAGTGAGTTTATTTCAAGGTTATTTTCAAACTTGTCACTTTTGAGTTACTCTACTGATATTAATACTATTGATGCGTTTATCATGGAATCACCGTTTAAAACCATAGGTTTAATTGGCAAACCAAATCACAGTGGTGCAGCTGCAACTTTACAGCGCTTATACACTTTTTTAAATGCGTTAGGATTTGACGTGTTATTAGAGCAGAGAACCGGTCATCAATTAACCAATGTCCCCAAGGAAAAGTTAGTCAAACTGGTTGAGCTTGGCGAACGTGCCGATCTCGCTATTGTGGTCGGAGGCGATGGTAATATGCTTGGCGCAGCAAGGGTATTAGCCCGATTTGATGTTGCTGTTATAGGCGTAAACAGAGGCAATTTAGGTTTTCTAACAGATTTAAACCCAGAAGGCTTTGAAGCTAGTTTAGAACAAGTATTAAGTGGTCAATATCTTGAAGAAAAACGCTTTTTATTAGAAGTTGCAGTTTATCGCCATGGTGAATTAAAAAGTGCTAACTCAGCAGTGAATGAAGCCGTTTTACATGCCGATAAAGTCGCTCACATGATTGAATTTGAAGCCTTCATTAATAACGATTTTGTTTTTTCTCAGCGCTCTGATGGTTTAATTGTCTCAACCCCTACGGGCTCAACAGCCTATTCGCTGTCGGGTGGCGGGCCCATTTTGACCCCAGAACTAAATGCAATATCATTAGTGCCGATGTTTCCGCATACATTATCAAGCCGACCATTAGTGGTTGATGCCGATAACGAAGTACGCTTAAAGCTCAGCTTAGAGAATACCGACAGCTTACAAGTCAGCTGCGATAGTCATGTGGTGCTTGCTGTATTGCCTGGCGATGAAGTGATAATTAAAAAAGCAGATAAGAAACTACGCCTGATCCACCCCAAAGACTACTCTTACTATCATGTACTTCGCACTAAGCTCAACTGGGGTAGTCGTTTATATTAATTTTATTGCGCTCATTCAGACTTTAGAGCAAAATAAGCTGAATTCATTTATTACCTTTTCAAGGGAAATCAAACCGAAATGACGTATGTTGTTTTCTTTGCTTTATTATTACTGATAACGCTGCTTGGCAGCTATTTGGTGATTGAAAATAATCGCCGAAAAGCGCTTGAAGCGCAAAAAAAGCTATTCAATAATCGCGTTAAAGAAGTAACTCAACAGTTAAAAATAAAATTAAATGAGTACTGCGACGCAAAAATAATTCGTCCTAAATACATCCCAAGAATACAAGTTATTGCCAGTAATTTCTTTGTCGTACAACCTCATACTGACGAAAACTTATTGTATCTTGAACGCATAAACGAGTCATTGATCAGCACGATTAGTAGTGAGTTGGCAAAAACTTATGTAACAGGTGAACGAGATGCACTAGCTGAACGCTTAGATTTTTTTGTGGCTGAGTTACCCATAGCCGGCTTTGCTTACAATAAAACGTTTTACCATGAACTTTTACCATCCATGATTAAAGTTTTACGCACTGATGATTTATCTGCGAATCCTGAAGATTATGTCAAACCTCTTGATCCTGAAACTAATTTTGAGAAATCAACCAGTGAGTAAGTAATAAACTAGATAGCGACATTAAAAATTAATTTGCAAAAACCCAAAACACTGTATAAATTAACAGTTAATTGACTGGATGGATGAACAGTATGTTAACTGGGTTAGAGATTAAAAATTTTGCAATTGTAAGCAATTTAAGCACCGAGTGGCAAAGCGGTATGACAGCCATTACGGGTGAAACAGGTGCCGGTAAATCTATTGCTATTGATGCCTTATCTTTATGTTTGGGTGAACGTGCCGAAGCCTCAGCTGTTCGCCCAGGCACTGAGCGCGCTGAAATATGCGCCACCTTCGATTTAACCAACCTCCCCTTGGCTAAGCAGTTTTTAGAACAGCATTTGCTATCGAATGATGAGCAAGAGTGCTTACTTCGTCGTGTGGTGTGTAAAAATGGCCGCAGCAAAAGTTATATTAATGGCACCCCAGTCACTGCAGCCCAACTAAAAGAAATCGGTCAGTACTTGATCTCTATTCATGGTCAACATGCTCACCAATATTTGCTTAAAAGCGAACATCAACTCCAGCTATTAGACGCTTATGCAGGTCATCAACCTCTGGTTGAAGCAGTGCGCCAGCATTATCGTAATTGCCAAAACTTACAAAAAGAATTTACCGCGCTCGAACAAGCCCAGTTGCAACAAGCAGCGCAAAAGCAATTATTAGAGTACCAAGTAGCTGAGCTTGATGAGTTTGCTTTACAACCAGATGAATTTTCGCAAATTGAAGCCGAGCATTATAAGCTCAGCCACAGCCAAACTATTATTGAAGCATGCCAACGAGAGTTACAAAGCTTATACGAAAATGACGAGCAAAATGCCTGTTCCCTATTACAACATAGCGCGCAGCAGTTTGCTGAGCTTGCCGGGTTTGATGAAAGCCTAGCTAGTGTGGCTGCTTTACTCGAAGAAGCGGCTGTGCAAGTTGAGGAAGCGAGTCGTGAAATTCGTAATTATGCAGAGCAAGCTGAACTTGATCCGAGCCGACTAATCGACGTTGAAACACGATTAAGTGGTGCGATGGATTTATCACGTAAACACCATATTAAACCAGAGGACTTAGTTGAGTTTCACCAAAGTATCACACAAGAGCTTGAGTCGATTAGTAATAACTCGACCCGTTTAACGCAACTTGAAGGTGAAATTAACCAAGCATTAGCAGCTTATCAGCAAGCTGCGCAAGCCCTAAGTGAAAGCCGTCATGAGGCAGCGCAGACATTAAATACATTGATCAGTGCAAGCATGGCGCATTTATCAATGGAAAATGGTGTGTTTGAAATAGCCCTTACACCACAACCTGAAAAAGCACCAAACAGCCTAGGTTATGATAATGTAGCCTTTTTAGTCTCAACTAACCCAGGCCAACCGTTACAACCGTTATCAAAAGTTGCCTCAGGTGGTGAGCTGTCACGCATAAGTTTAGCGATACAAGTTATTATTGCGCAAAAAGTCACTACGCCAACGCTTATTTTTGATGAAGTGGATGTAGGTATTTCTGGACCAACTGCAGCAGCTGTAGGCAAGCTTTTACGTCAATTAGGCAAATCGACTCAAGTTATCTGCGTAACCCATTTACCGCAAGTTGCCAGCTCGGGGCATCAGCAGTTTTTTGTGGCCAAAGAAATTGCCAATGGCGAAACCTTTACACAAATGTTGCCACTCAGTAAACATGGCCGTATTGATGAAATTGCCCGTTTACTTGGTGGTGATAACATCAGTAAAACAGCCAAAGCTAACGCAAAAGAGTTAATTATGGCGCATGCTTAATTAAGCTAAAACAACACCTACGTTTAAACTATTTTTAAATACAACCATCCATTAAGCCTTACTTATATAAAGCAAGGCATAATAACTAACAATAGAACACATATAAATCATGACGATAACAACATTGCCAATAAAATTAATTAGCCTACTTTTTTGTTTTACACTTTTAACGGGTTGTAATGATTACTTTATAAATACCACGCAACTGACGAATAGCACATGGCAACCACTTTTAGTCATTGCATTTATTAGCCTATTTTTGATCCCGTTAATTAGCTTAGCGCTGCTTATATTTAGTCAATGGAAGCACCTTCAGTTTAAAATAACTCTGCAACGTTATTTACATGGCTCACTTGTTTTAATGCTCGCCATAGCGTGGTTTATCGAATTAAGCTTAGTGCAACGCGCTGATAACCGTATGGATTTGATGTTAACGTTGTGCGCGCTAGCCACTCAAATGGTATTAGTCGTAGCTGCTTTTGTACTTGTTAATAAACAACAAAAAATGCACCACCGCGCTAAAAACTTTCTGTAAAGTATTGTTTAAAATAACAATTAAAAACATTTACTTTACATAATTGACACATTTAATTTAGCAACATACACTCAATAAAATAAAAAAATCGATGGAATGAATAATGAGCGCTACACAATCTAAAATCACCCAGCTAAAACGTTGTTATGCAACATTACAACTGGGTGTTGCTAAAGCTGATGGCCGCCTTACTCTTACTGATAACCTGCTGCATTTTGAAGCCCTCAATAAACAACTTAACTTGGGTTGTTATGCCATCAAACTTAATAACATTTCCCATGTCGAAAAATGCGCAGCTAAAGCCGGCGGTTTAATCCCGATTACCACCGCTGGAATCAAAATAACCACCAAAGAAAATTATCATCTAGAGTTTATTTTAGCTGAACCCGATGAGTGGCTTAATTGCCTGCAAGCGAGTCATTAAGCATTAAAGGAAAGGTACTAGGCTGGAGGTTCTAGGCGCTAGGAAAAGCCAAAACAGTTCGGCGTTAAATTTATCACCTTAGGTTGTGGTTGAGAGCAACGAAACCAAACGATGAATGATTAAAACTGAATGACGGCTTAGAGCGAGAAGCAGACGGTCATGTAAACTCATTTTTGGACAAAAACACGTTAGAGTATTTATTCGGTAACGCCCGGTAAGGAGTAAGCAACGTTACCACGAAACTTAACCATACCACCTTAAACACAAAACCCAACGATGGAATGAAAAATGCCAAGTGTTGGGAATTGCTTTGTTAGCCCTAGCTTGACGTAGCCGCTAATATCATTGAACCGATACTAGCTATGCTACCCGCATGCGGAAGTAAGCTTGTGAGACCATTTAGCATCGAACCTAGAATGGTTTTGTTAGGTTTTGCTTGCTTAGATTGAACCTCTATTACATCTACAACCTCAAGAGCTTCATTGATGACACTAGATTCAACATCTTGTGACCGAATTTCATCTCTTAGTTGTGCGAATAGAGATTCAAGGTCGGTATTTGCCTGAACACTCATATTTGTTGAGTTGTCGACGGAATGATTATTAACACGAGCATGAGGACCACTCACGTTATATGTAATATTCTGCACAGAGCTAATATTAGTTTCAGGTTTCTTTGCACCCAACTTTTTTACATAAGCGGCGAAATGTGAAAAAGTGCCTTGAACTAAAACATCCTCTACATCTGTAACTTCCCAGCGATCTCTAGCTCCTGTCTGAACAATAATGTGTCCAATCTCAATGTTTTGAGGCTCTAGAAATTGGAACACTACCTGACCCGTCCCTTTTTTCGAGTTCTTTAAAGCACGTTCAGTAAGCAAAGGAGAACCGTCTAAAGTTTCATCGCTATATACACTGACATCACTACCACGACTTCTAATAAAATTACCAGCTACTTTTGCCAAATTCATTTAATTCTCCTTTAGGGCTAACGCCGGCAGCAACTGCAGGCAAAAATGGCGCTTGTTTTGCCGGGTTTATGGAAAAACGAGTGACAGTTTTGACTGTCAGATTGCCTGCCCTTGTTAGGCGCATCTAGTTTATAAGCCAAAGTCATGTAACCCACCCCAATTAGTAATATTGAAGCGCGTTTGGCTTTTTCCTTTATTTTGAATATCTCGTATTTTGATGATCATTTTTTGCATTTTTAATCTTGAAATTGAATCAGAACACTCATCCTCTTCTTTACGCAGGTAATTGATTAACTTATCAAAGACTAAATCTGGCAACTCCTGAGATAGCATCTGGATGATTTCAAAATTACCTTGAGCGATCTTTTTGCTCATAAGAAAGGCAATATTTAGAGATTGGTATTTCACCCAAGCTTTTTCGTATTCTGATTCAGGTTCACGATTACCATTACAAACTTCAATAAAATTGGCTTGAGCTTCTGTTTGTGGCTCTAAATCTCCTGATGCAAGTGCTTTTAACCAATATCCCTTAGAATTGATTAATTTGTACTCTTCAGGAGTGAACCCTTCAATATCTTTGCCTGCCAGATACTCCTTTCTCCTTGCTTGAATAATATGCTCGCTCTCTTTCATATCATCCGCCTAACGAGCCTGTAGAATAACTCGTTTTTAATTTATTTTTATTGATGCATTAACCATAGCCGAGTTCCTATTTTGATTCAATCAGTTATCGCTAGTTTACATAAAATATAAAAAGAGAATGTGCGGTTGTTTTAATAGATGTTTTAGAGGGAATTACAGTTGCTTGATTGGCATATTTCGGCTTAAAAAGGCTCCCCTTTTTTAATGCAGCCTGTTTTGCAGCTTTTCTATGTTATGAACAAGGCAATACAGTTGTCACTGGGCATTCACTTTCGTTTGACCCCGTAAGGTCAGTTTATTCATGCCTTTGTTCACTGTAATATTCCACCTTTTATTTAAAGGAAAGCAGGCTCTATAAACCCTAATCGTTAGCCATTTTTTAAAAAAGATTTTGATGTCTGAAGTCAAGATCTGACCCCAATCGCTCTATCACTATACACAAATCAAAACGGTGCGAGTACACATTGATTATCATGTTGAAATAGAGAAACATTATTACAGTGTGCCGTATCAGTGGGTTAAGAAACAATTACGCGCACACATAACCAATCAGCTAGTACAGCTTTATCATGACGATACCTTAATCGCACAGCATCCGCGCTCACATCGTTTAGGTGGGCATACAACACAGCCTCATCATATGCCTCTGGCGCATCAAAAACAGCATGAGCAGTCACCGATAAATTTACTCTCATGGGCATTAAGTATTGGATAGTATACCCACCAAGTTGTTGAGTTACAGCTCAGTGGACGTCGTCACCCCGAGCACGCGTATCGCGCTTGTTTAGGGGTGTTAAGTTTTGCTAACATCTATTCAAAAGATCGCCTTGAGCAAGCGTGCTAT
>NZ_JACJFH010000074.1:0-2530 GCF_014164495.1 Pseudoalteromonas sp. SG41-5
ATCAATAACGCAGTATAAATCGCTTTTAAACCAACCCGTTGGGCGTTTCACAGGCACTTACTCTCATCGTTGTTACTTCTTAAAAGGGACTGCCATTCTTGCAAAGTAACGCCTTGATATTAAGCCCCTGTGAAACGCTGAATTCTGTATCTTGAGGTGGCTTGGGTATATACGTGATTCTTTTAATGATTAATATTAGCTGATGCAATGCAGTGAGTGTGTTAGCATTTAAGTATTATGATTGCGCATGCAAAACGCTCCAAGCTCAGGACTAAAAATATGAAAAGCCAACAGCAAGATCCTATTTATACTCAAATTTCTCAAATAAAAGATGCCGTTGCAGAGGTTTTAGAACACGCGAAAAAACTCGGTGCTACTGGCGCTGAAGCGGCGATGTCGAGCACCTCAGGTTTATCAGTTAGTACCCGCATGGGTGAAGTCGAGACCATTGAATTTAACCAAGATGGTGGGCTGGGGATCAGTGTGTACGTTGGTAATCACAAAGGCTCTGCGTCAACAGCTGATTTAAACCCCAAAACACTGCGTACAGTGGTAGAGAAAGCCATTGATATCGCCAAGTTTACTTCAGATGATCCACATAATGGCGTAGCCGATAAAGACCTACTTGAATTTGCTCCGCTTGATTTGGATTTATACCACCCGTGGGATGTCAGCCCTGAGCAGGGCATTGAATTGTGTCATGCTGCAGAGCAAGCGGCGCTAAATGCCGATGCACGTATTGTTAATTCAGATGGCGCCAGTTTTTCATCGCATCAAGGTTTACGTGTGTATGGTAATAGCCATGGTCTTATCACAGGTTACCCGCGTACTCGCCACAGCATTAGTACTATGGTGATTGGTAAAGATGGTGAGCAAATGCAGCGAGATTCAGCTTATACCGTAGCGCGAGACCAAGCTGGTTTGAAAGATGCTGCGGCAGTAGGTTTAGAGGCTGCGAGTGAAACTCTTGCTAAGCTCAATAGCAAAAAATTAGGTACCATGAAAGTCCCAGTTGTTTTTCGTGCAGATATAGCTAATTCATTGTTTGGTCACTTGGTGTCTGCAATAGGTGGTGGTGCGCTGTATCGTAAATCGAGCTTTTTGTTGGATAGCCTTGGCACGCAAGTATTTAATAAGTGCGTTAATATTTCAGAGCGCCCGCATATTTTTAAAGGTTTAGCGTCTTCACCATTCGATAGTGAAGGGGTAAAAACTATCGACCGTGAAATCATTCAAGGCGGTGATCTGCAAACTTACTTATTAGCGAGCTACGCAGCCCGAAAAATGAATATGACACCTACCGGTCATGCTGGTGGTATTCATAACTGGTTAGTTGAACAAACTCATGCTGATTTAGCTGCGCTGTTAAAAACAATGGGCACCGGTTTATTGGTCACTGAGTTAATGGGCCAAGGCGTTAATACTGTAACGGGTGATTACTCGCGTGGTGCTGCCGGTTTTTGGGTTGAGAATGGCGAAATACAATACCCTGTAAGCGAAATTACCATCGCTGGTAAACTGCAAGATATGTTTAAAGGCATTAGCGGCATAGGCGGTGACATAGAGCGCCGTGGTGGAATTCAGACCGGTTCGGTATTGATTGAACAAATGCAGATTGCGGGAAGCTAGGTTTAAGCTATAAGTTTTAAGTCATAAGTCTTAAGCTATAAGTTTTAATTTGCGCAGGCGCGGCTTTATGCCGCGCTGTTTTATTTAGACGTTAGATGGAGCTAGTCTCTGCCTTTAGCCTTTAGCCTTTAACCTAGTACCTTTCACTTATTAAATCTTTTATAAAAAACACTTTACCTCAACTTTGCTTGAGGTTTTATTGTGGCTTTAATTACTTAAATAAAGGAATTTAATTATGTATTTAGAGCACGTAAATTTGGTAGTCGATGATGTTGAAGCTATGCTGCACTTTTATAAGGCGGCTTTTCCGTACTGGTCCATCAGAAGCCAAGGCGAAGGGGAGTGGCACGGTAAACCACGAAAATGGTTGCACTTTGGCGATGATTTTCAGTATTTAGCATTGAGTGATCATGGTGAACAACACAACCGTGACTTAACCGGACATCAAGTTGGCTTAGCGCACTTTGCTTATGTTACGAATAATATTGCTGCAGTAATTTCGCGTTTAGAAAGCGCTGGTTACAGTATTGATAAGCCAGGTGCGGTAAATCCATTTCGTAAAAATGTGTATTTTATTGACCCTGCAGGGTTTGAAATAGAGTTTGTTGAATATTTAAGTGACATTCCTAGTGAGCGTAATAATGATTTATAACATTAGTTTCGCGTCAGCAAGCTTAACGCCTACGGGTGTTAACGGTAATCTCAGTGTTTAATTACTCACTGTAGGCGAGTGGCTTGCCACCGCGATATTCAATATTGTTTCGGTGTTTTTGCGTCAGCAAGCTTAACGCCTACGGGTGTTAACGGTAATCTCAGTGTTTAATTACTCACTTGTAGGCGAGTGGCTTGCCACCGCGATATTCAATATTGTTTCGGTGTTTTTGCGTCAGCAAGCTTAACG
>NZ_JACJFH010000074.1:2630-25991 GCF_014164495.1 Pseudoalteromonas sp. SG41-5
TCAGCAAGCTCAACGCCTACGGGTGTTAACGTTAATCTCAGTGTTTAATTACTCACTGTAGGCGAGTGGCTTGCCACCGCGATATTCAATATTGTTTCGGTGTTTTTGCGTCAGCAAGCTTAACGCCTACGGGTGTTAAGCTTTAACTGTGTTTTATCTATTAATGTTTATTGATATCTTGCCAACTGGTTTTAAGGCTGTTGGCGAATGAGACAAACTTTTCTTTAATGGTGCGCTTAATTTTAATTTCCACAGAGCCCAGAATAACTTTTCCTTCGATAGTAATGGTTGGCCCTTGGTGTTTATTCAGTGACACTGATTTGTTTTCAACACTACCAATAATACTGAACAGTTTTGATACAACATTGACGTGTTCTGGCACATAAATTTCATCATTGCCTAGTAAGCAATTTACATGGATGGTGATATTTTGATGCTGAAATATGGCGTCAGTGAAATCAAGTTCAATAGAACCAAGTAAGTTCGTCAGGTGGATTTCTTTTGGTACTACCCATTGCCCACTGCGCTCGTTTGATCCTAAGATACTTCGCAAGTGCAATGTTTCATCGCTGCTTTTATTACTATAGTTTGGGCTAAACTGCGCACGTTTTTCCCACTGGTAATTACTATCGGTTGTTAATTCTAGGTCACTTACCAAATCAATTAAGCTTTGGTTATCTTTCGCAGCCATTGCCTGATCTAATCGACGTTCAAAAGCATCAGCTGAAATAACAGCATGACTGTAGTTATATATTAATTGATCAATAACTTGTTCACGCACTTGCTCAATTGGGCGATCTTCTAATTTCACAGTCATGATGTATTCCTTATAAGTGATGCTGTTGGTGTATTTTATGATTGCTCAGTACTGCAATAGTTAAAGCAAAGCTTAGGCCATTTATTAATTAGCTTAATAATCAATAATTTAAATTTATTTTTGTTAGGTGCGTTTGTTATATTAACGACAGATTAACGAATAATGCTATTAAATGGTTAATTTTGCAACGACCAGAATAAATTACCGAGCAGTCTGTAAATAATTACCAAGACTAAAGCTAGCGCTATATCAAATAAAGCTTAAGTTATTGATTTTAAGTGCTTTAAAAGTTGGCTTGATGTTCGCATTAATCATATTGTCTTTAATCAAAAGGAGAAAGATTATGAAAACATTTAACAAATCTATTATTGCAGCGTTAGTTCTTGGTACAACCGCTATGGGTGCGCAAGCAAACAGCTGGGAAAATGAAAGTAAAGATGCTTGGATTGATGGTAAGGCAGAAACGGTTCTGTTAATGAACACTAACTTAAACAACTTTGACATTAACACTGATGTAAAAAATGGCAAGGTTGTACTAACTGGTAAAGTTGAAAGTGAGCTTGATAAAGAGCTAGCGGAAGAGCTTATCTTAAGTCTAGATGGTGTAACTGATGTTGATAACGAGCTAACGGTCGTTAAAAACACGGACACAAAAAGCAAGAAGATGAAATCAGATAGCACAGAAAGTGATTTAACGGATGCTAAAATTACTACCGTTATTACAACACGCTATTTGTTTAATTCTGAAGTAGGCGGTACGGATATTGACGTAGATACCGATAAAGGTGTGGTAACGCTAAATGGTACTGTTGGTTCGGATGCTGAAAAACAGCTAGCGGTGAAAATTGCTAAGAATGCCGAAGATGTTCGCGATGTAGTTGATAACTTAACTATTGTAGCTGAATAATCTATAAGCCACGAATGCCCAGTTATGCTGGGCTTTCTTATATAAATTTCAGGGAGTGAGAGTCATGGATTTAATACGAATTATATTTTCAGTACTTATTCCACCACTTGGTGTATTTTTACAAGTTGGTTTAGGTGCTCAGTTTTGGATTAATATTTTGTTAACATTACTAGGGTATATTCCTGGTCTGATACATGCAATTTATATAATCGGACGTCGTTAGAGTCACAGTGTTAAATATAACAAGGATGAACAGCCAATAGATGGCAAGGAGTAACATTATGGATAACGTATTAAGGAAAAACCAACAAGGGATCGTAAAAAGCGCAAAGCCACTTTGGACGGCACAGCAATGGAAGGAACTAATGAATAGCGCATCAAGGAGCGAAGTAAAAGCAGCAAGGAATGGGCTTTAAATAAGTAGATATTAGAAGGATTTTGCTAGGATGTTATATACCAAAATTATAAGTGTATGTTGTTATTTTCATTAAGAACATCCACTTATAACCTTCCCCAAGAATGTTTAACCTCTCATTTTATTATAGTCATAGGTGTTTTTGCGTCAGCAAGCTTAACGCCTACGGGTGTTAAAGTTTATCTCGGTGTTAAATCACTTGTAGGCGAGTGACTTACCACTGCGTTTTAAATGTGGCTCGGAGTTTGTGCGTCAGCAAGCTTAACGCCTACGGGTGTTAAGGTTTATCTCGGTGTTAAATCACTTGTAGGCGAGTGGCTTGCCACCGCGTTTTAAATGTGCTCTGGTGTTTGTGCGTCAGCAAGCTTAACGCCTACGGGTGTTAAAGTTTATCTCGGTGTTAAATCACTTGTAGGCGAGTGACTTGCCACTGCGTTTTAAATGTGGCTCGGAGTTTGTGCGTCAGCAAGCTTAACGCCTACGGGTGTTAAGGTTTATCTCGGTGTTAAATCACTTGTAGGCGAGTGGCTTGCCACCGCGTTTTAAATGTGCTCTGGTGTTTGTGCGTCAGCAAGCTTAACGCCTACGGTGTTAAGGTTTACTTTGATGTCTAATTAATCCTTGTAGGCGAGTGGCTTGCCACCGCGTTTTGAAATGTGCTCTGGTATTGGTGCGTCAGCAAGCTTAACGCCTACGGGTGTTAACGTTTATCTCGGTGTTAAATCACTTGTAGGCGAGTGGCTTGCCACTGCGTTTTAAATGTGGCTCGGAGTTTGTGCGTCAGCAAGCTTAACGCCTACGGGTGTTAACGTTTATCTCGGTGTTAAATCACTTGTAGGCGAGTGGCTTGTCGCCGCGTTTTGAAATGTGCTCTGGTGTTTGTGCGTCAGCAAGCTTAACGCCTCCGGTGCTAAAGTTTATCTCGGTGTTAAATCACTTGTAGGCGAGTGGCTTGCCACCGCGAAAAGATTAAAGGTGCTAGGAAGACAAAGGTACTAGGTGCTAGGGAAGTGACTAGGACCTAGAGCCTAAAACCTAGCTCCGATGTTTAAAGCGTAGGCGGTGCTTTATGCCGCGCGGTTGATAACATTCATGGCTAAAGCCATTGCCTAAGTTGGCGGATGAGGTTGATGTAACGCTAAGAGATGCGCGAGATAAACTCGCGCCTACGATGGGTTTAACCTTTAACTAATTTTTAACTACACCAACAACCATGTGGCGGTGCCTAGGAAGGCGAAGATCCCTACAATATCGGTTACGGTTGTCAGTACTACGCTGCCAGCTAATGCAGGGTCAATTTTCATTTTTTTCAATAGCAGCGGAATACTGGCACCGGCGATACCTGCGGCTACTAAGTTCATAAACATGGCAAAGGCGAGTACGCCGCCAAGCTTAAAGTCCCATTGCCAAATAGCAACAACACCGGCAATTAAAATGGACCAAACAATCCCGTTTATTGCGCCGATTGCAAGCTCTTTGATCAGTAAAAAGCGTTGGTTAGTTTGGTTGATATGACCCACTGCAATACCACGTATTACGAGGGTTAATGTTTGGCTGCCCGCAACACCACCCATGGATGGCACTATACCGTTGAGTACCGCTAGAATAGGTAAAATTGCTAAAGTGTTTTCAAAGAAGCTTGCCACAATCGCAGCAAGTAGCGCGGTTAATAAGTTAACGCCAAGCCAAATTGAGCGCTTTTTCGAACTTTTTAACACCGGAGCAAAGGTATCTTCTTCATCATCAAGACCGGCTAGGCTTAATAAGCTATGCTCGGCGTCTTCACGGATAACGTCAACGATATCATCGATGGTGATACGGCCAAGTAGATGGTCATTATCATCAACCACTGGGGCTGATATCCAGTTATGACGTTCAAACAGTTGTGCTACATCGGTTTCATCCATCGAAATGAGGATAGATTCACAATCTTCATCCATTAAGTCGCGAATAATTTTATCTGGCGAGTTAGTCAACAAGGTCGTTAACGACATGGCACCTATAAAGCAGTTATGTTTATCAACAACATAAAGATCATCGGTACCTTCTGGTAGCTCACCACGTAAACGTAAGTAGCGCAGTACTACGTCGATAGTGACATCTGGACGGATGGTCACTGTATCAGTGTTCATTAGCGCGCCAGCAGAGCGCTCTTGATAAGAGAGTGCTTGAGTTGCACGTTCTCGATCTTGGCTGTCCATGGCACTAACAACGTCTTTGTAGACGGTATCAGGTAGGCTACGTAGTACTTCCCCTAGATCATCGTGGCTCATGTCCTCAGTTGCCGCAGCGATGTGCTTCGGCTCCATTTGGGCAATGATCCCTAAACGAACATCTTCTGAGAGTTCTTCGAGTACGTCACCTTGTACATCTGGATCAACCAGTTGCCATAGCAAGGTACGAATTTTATGTGGGGATGACTCGAGTAATAATGCGGTGTCACACGGAGCTGTTTTTGCCAACATACGCCTTACTTGAACAAATTGACCACTGTTAAGTGACTTGGTCACTTGTTTTAGTTGTTGTAGTGGGTAATCTTGTTCAAAAGCTTCTGGCATTGGCGTCCTTAAAAATTAATACGCTTGATAGGTAGGGTAACAGTTGTCGGTAATTAACGCGCTTGGTCTGTTTAATTAACGACTTTATTTAGTTTAACGCAATTTAGTGGTACTGACTACGAGCTATTCTTGTTCGTTAAAGCGTTGTGCGATCAACTCGCCAATTGCTGCAAGAGCAGGTTCAGCGTCCGGGCCTTCACATACAACTTTAACTTCTTTGCCTTGGCTACTTTCTAATAGCATTAAGCCGAGTACGCTATCGCCTGCGGCTTGTTTGTCATCTTGATGAAGTGTGATGCTGGCATCAAACTGCACAGCTAATTGCGCTAATACGCTGGCTGCGCGAGCATGTAAACCGAGTTTGTTTTTTATTAAAAATGTATCTTCTAAACGCATCAACATTCCTTACTGTAAACGTGAGTTGTTATTCTTGTTCACGATGGCGAATTTTCACATTGCTGTGGCTCATCGAGAAGCTTTCACCTATAGTTTGCGCTAGATAAACTGAGCGATGTTGACCACCGGTGCAACCAATAGCAATTGTTAAGTAACTGCGGTTATTACGCTCCAAATGCGGTAACCAAGTTTGTACAAAGGTTTGGATCTGCCAAGTGAATTTTTGTACGATACTATGGCTGGCTAAATAATCTTTTACTGGCTGATCAAGGCCTGTAAGTGGCTTAAGCTCAGGCTCCCAATGTGGGTTTGGTAAAAAGCGTGCATCAAAAACATAATCAGCTTCTTTTGGGATACCATATTTAAAACCAAATGATTCAAAGGTAATGATTAGTTTTTTATCTTTTTTCCCTAAAATCTTTTCACGGATTGACTCTGCAAGCTGGTGGACACTCAGATCAGTGGTATCAAGTATAAAGTCAGCGCGAGTAGTTAATACATCAAGTAATACTTTTTCTTGCTTGATGGCTAAATCCAGTGGCAAAGAGTCCAAAGATAATGGGTGTAAGCGGCGAGTTTCAGAAAAACGTTTGATCAGGGTTTGATCATCACTGTCTAAATAAAATAGCGTCGGATTTGCAAAACCAGGCAAGTATTCAAGAATATCGTTAAATTCTTCCTGCTCTTTCGGTAAATTACGGACATCAATACTGACGGCAATTTTGTCATAATTATCAGAGACACTGCGCACTAATGAAGGTAATAAGTTTACCGGAATATTATCTACACAATAATAGCCAAGATCTTCTACTACACGCAGAGCAACAGATTTACCTGAGCCAGAACGCCCACTGATGATGATTAACTCCATGTAAATTCTCCTTCATTTGGCTACGATTGCGCAGCAATTACGTGATACAAATCTTGGTCTGTTTTTGCGCTACGTAGTTGTTTACAAAAATCTTTGTCGTTGAGTTTATCAGCAATTGTGGCTAACGTCTTCAAATGAAGTTGGCTATCACCATCTGGCACGATGAGAGCTACAAATATATCAACTGGGCGATTATCTATCGCATCAAAATCAATCGGTGATTCACTCACTATAATTATTGCTAGCGGGTTTTCAACACCACTCATACGGCCATGAGGAATAGCAATACCACGACCAATACCCGTACTACCTAGTTTTTCTCTCGACAGTAGTGCGTTGAGGATTTCTTGTTGTGATAGCTGAGGAAGTTGTTCATGAGCCAATTGGCTGATAAATTCAATGATCCGTTTTTTGCTATTAAAAAGGACCGCAGCTTTACTGCAGTCCTGGCAAATAAGTGAGCTTAATTTCATAGTGTTAGTGTCGAGCGTGCTTCTCTTTGTGTTTAATTACCTGACGGTCAAGTTTGTCGATTAGTCCGTCAATGGCTGCATACATGTCTTGGTGCTCAGTTGAGGCAAATAATTCAGCGCCACTGACATGTAATGTGGCTTCTGCTTTTTGGCTTAGCTTTTCTACATCAAGAATGACATGGACATTATTGATATGATCAAAATGCCTTTCAAGCTTGGCAAACTTATTGTTTACATAGTCTCTTAATGAATCAGTAATTTCTACATGACGACCAGTTAAATTTAGTTGCATAAGCATTTTCCTCTTGTGATTTTACGCCTTAAATCAAACTTTTACGTTGATTTGACGGTGGAATAGCCAGCGACTCGCGGTATTTTGCAATAGTCCGTCTAGCTACTTTGATACCTTGCTCTGCCAATATATCTGCAATCTTACTATCACTCAATGGTTTCGCTGAGTTTTCTGCACTGATCAATTTTCTGATCAATGCTCGAATGGCTGTCGATGAGCATTCGCCGCCGTTCTCAGTACTTACATGGCTCGAGAAAAAATATTTTAACTCAAATATACCACGAGGGGTATGCATGTATTTTTGGGTGGTTACACGAGAAATTGTTGATTCGTGCATCTCAACCATTTCGGCAACGTCGTTTAGTACCATAGGGCGCATGGCCTCAGGGCCATGCTCAAAGAATCCTTGCTGCTGTTTAACAATGCAGTTGGTTACTTTGAGTAACGTCTCGTTACGACTTTCTAGGCTTTTAATAAACCATTTAGCTTCTTGCAAATGCGAGCGTATAAATTGGCTGTCAGTGCTTGATTTTACAGAGCGTGACATCGCCGCATATTGGCTGTTCACTCTAATTTTTGGCATGCTGTCTGGATTGAGTTCAACCACCCAGCGACCTTTAATTTTTTTCACCGAAACGTCAGGAATAACATACTCTGATTCTTCGCGTACTATGGTATCCGCAGGCTTTGGGTTAAGGCTGTGGATCAGTGTCATTACTTCTTTTAGTTCATCTTCTTTAAGCTTAGTCTTTTTCATCAAAGTGCGATAGTCACGACTAGCTAATAAATCGATATGATCAGTTAAAATCATTTTTGTCTCGCTAATCCAAGGAGTTGCAGGATCAAATTGATTTAATTGAATACATAAACATTCTTGTAGGCTGCGCGCAGCAATACCAACAGGGTCAAACAACTGAATGCGTTTTAACACTGCTTGCACTTCGTCGAGTTCGATTTCTTCTTCGTTATTACCTTGATTTAAGCTTTCTGCGATGTCTTCGCAGCTCAAGGTTAAAATACCTGAATCGTCAACGGCTTCAACAATGGCAATGGCAATGGCTTCATCGGTTGGACTAAAAGGTGTGAGTTGTAATTGCCACATTAGATATTCGTGCAAGGTTTCAGTTGAGGCACCTTGATAAATTGACTCATCTTCAGGCATTGGCCCAGATGACGTATTTGGCGCAGCACTCATGTATTCGTCCCAGGTGACGTCCATAGCCATTTCGTCACTTAAGGTCTCTTTACTTAATGCTTCGCTACTTTCTTGTTCATATTCGCTTGGCTTGTCGTCTGCTGATGCGCTAACGGTTAAGTCATCGTTATCTTGTTTTTGTTCGTTTTTACCAGCCGTGTCGTCTGAATATTCATGTTCTTCTAGCTCTAACAATGGATTGCTGTCGAGCGCTTCTTGAATTTCTTGCTGGAGATCCAATGTACTGAGTTGCAATAAGCGAATTGCTTGTTGCAGCTGTGGTGTCATTGTAAGTTGCTGGCCCATGCGCAGCTGGAGTGATTGCCTCATGTATCTCTAACAATCCTTTTATTGTTATCATCGTTAAGTCTAGCAGATACTTAGCCGAGCGTGGCTTTATAGCCTAAATTGCTCGCCCAGGTAAACATCGCGGACTGTTTGGTCGGCGAGTACATGCTCAGGGGTACCTGATGCAATTAACTCCCCATGAGAAACTATGTAGGCTTTTTCACAAACATCAAGGGTTTCTCGTACATTGTGGTCGGTAATAAGCACGCCAATACCACGGTTTTTAAGGTGTTCAATAATCTTCTTTATATCTAACACTGAAATAGGATCAACGCCAGCAAAAGGCTCATCAAGTAAGATAAATTTTGGGTTTGCGGCTAAAGCGCGTGCAATTTCAACTCGACGACGTTCACCGCCAGATAATGCCATACCTTGGCTGTCGCGGATATGTTGAATGCTAAACTCATCAAGTAAGCTGTCGAGCGCTTCTTCTCTGGCTTGTTTATTCAGCTCTTTACGAGTTTCTAAAATAGCCATCAGGTTTTGATAAACAGTTAATTTACGGAAGATGGATGATTCTTGTGGCAGGTAGCCAATCCCTAACCGTGCGCGACTGTGCATTGGCAGTAAGGTGATGTCATTATCATCAATACTGATTTTACCTTTGTCGCTTGGAACTAAACCCACAATCATATAAAAGGTGGTGGTTTTACCAGCGCCATTAGGACCCAATAAGCCAACAATGCTGCCTGCGCTAACTTCTAAACCCACGCTTTTTACAACTTGGCGACCTTTATAGCTTTTTGCTAGAAATTCAGCTTTTAATGTACTCATGGCTGCCCTTTAGATTTGTCTTTTTTACTGTCTACTGGTACCAAAATGGTGTGCACACGATCGCTTGAGCTTGCGCCTTTTTCAGCACTGATCAGTTGCTGGTCCATATCATAGGTAATGCTTTTGGCATTGATTTTTTGACCTGCCTGAGTGACTTGTGCATTGCCAACCAAGGTTAAATAGCGCTTAGCGACATCGTAACGGACTTCATCAGCACTGGCACTCATTACTGTGCCATCAGTTTGTTTTTCTTCAAAGTAAGCCGGACTGCCAGTTGCGACAAGTAGTTGTTTGTTATCGCCTAAATCTTCGCGCTTATGGACTTCAAGTCGATCCGCTTTGATACGGCGGTTACCATGAATGATTTCAACATTTTTTTCAAAAATACCGATATTGTCTTTCAGTTGGGCAAGCTGCGTGTCAGCACTGATAGAGACTTGATCTGCAGGTGGTGTCGTATTTTCAGCAAAGCTTGCAAAAGCAATGAATAAGCTTGGTATAACAAGCAAGTGAGCAAATTTATTGGTCATAATATATGGTTCGCGTATGGTTAATTAGTTCTACCACTTCGGCTTTTAAGTCGGCATGGAGACCGCGCCCAGTGATTTTTAAATTTGGTCCGATTAATTCAACTGGTTGTTCTGAACTCATGGTTTGTAGTTCAATATCAACCTGAATATTATCTGCGTTTATATGTTCAATCATGGCATTATTGGTCAGGTTTTTAGCAACCACATTACCTTCTAAAATTAATTGATGATTTTCATATAAGGTGGCTTCATCGGCATTAATTTGCCACGTCTGCTGTTGATTATAGAGTGTAAAAATAGGTTGTTCAAAGTAAGTGAACCCTAACTGTTGGTAGAGTTCCATTTTTGCAGCTGTTACTTTGTGGCTAATTTTACCTTGTTCATCAAATGCGGTTTGTTTTAATGCCACCGCAGTATAATCAGGTTTTGCTATTATATCTTCTTGGTGTTGTTTTATGGCGGTACTTTGATAAAAATACGGATACCACAGCCATACCATGCAGCCGACAAATAATACGCATAATATTAAACGCGCACTATTCATGAGCTCGTGCCTTCGCTGGTTAATGATTTACCATTTTCGAGCATTAATAAATCAGTGAGTTCACGCACCGCCCCAAAGCCACCAGGTAGCATGGTTGTATAATGTGAAATGCGTTTGATTAGTGGATGCGCATCATTTACTGCCACCGCAAAACCAACCAATTCCATTACCGGCAAGTCAGGTCCGTCATCGCCTATGTAAGCTATTTGTTCATCGCTTAACTGCAATTTATCCTTGAGCTGTTGATAAGCTTGCAACTTGTTTTCTTGGCCTTGGTAAATATGCGGTACTGTCAGGCTAGTCATCCGTTGCTGAACTATCTGTGAATGACGACCGGTGATCACGGCAACTTCAAAACCGCTATTGATCAGTGCTTTGATACCAAAGCCATCTTTAGTATTAAACGCTTTGAGTTCTTCACCTTGGTTACCAAGATAAATACGACCATCTGAAAACACCCCATCGATATCACAGATCAGGAGTTTGATTTTTTGTGCTCGCTCGCGAGCATCATCTGAAAGTGGCTGATATAAGTCAGCAAACTGCATTATAAAACTCCTGCTTTGAGCAAATCTTGCATATTAAGAGCACCAATAGGGTGGTGTTTATTATCAACTACAATTAAGCCATTGATACGCTTATTCTCCATGATATTGAGTGCCTCGGCGGCAAGCATATCAGCGGTTGCAGTAGTGCAAGAGCGGGTCATGACAGTGCTTATCAAAGTACTGTGAATATCTATTCGTTGCTCTAAAATTCGGCGTAAATCACCATCAGTAAAAAGCCCCGCAAGTTGCCCTGTGTCATCAACAATAGCTGTCATACCTAAGCCTTTTGCCGACATTTCGATTAATGCATCTTTGATACATTGCTTATCATTGATCATAGGCGTTGCTGGGCCACTGTGCATAATATCTTTTAAACACAATAGTAAACGTTTGCCTAAGCTACCACCAGGATGCGATAGCGCAAAGTCATCGGCGGTAAAGCCACGGGTTTCTAGCAGAGCAACGGCTATTGCATCACCCATCGCAAGTGTTGCAGTCGTGCTTGCAGTCGGAGCGAGTCCTAATGGGCAGGCCTCTTGACTTACTTTGATGCATACATGAGCATCAGCCCAATTTGCCATTGATGATTCAGGGTTACCTGTCATGGCGATCATTTTTGCGCCAATACGTTTAATAACCGGAATAATATTCAGTACTTCGCTGGTTTCGCCTGAGTTTGAAATAAGCATAACCACGTCATCACGAGTGATCATCCCTAAATCACCATGACTTGCTTCACCCGGATGGACAAAAAACGCAGGCGTGCCAGTGCTTGCCAGTGTTGCAGCAATTTTATTACCAATATGCCCTGATTTCCCCATACCGACTACTATGATCCTACCGTGACATTGATACATCAATTGGCAAGCTTGATTAAAGTTTTCGTCTAGATATTGGGTTATATCAAGCAGTGCTTGGCGCTCTATTTCTAGCACCCGCTTACCTTGTTCAATAAAATTTAACTGCGTCATTGTGTTATCCATTTTGTGGCTAGCATTAAGCAACTTGGCTGAAAATATAACCTTGATAGATTAAAAACGCGACCAATAACAGGCCACCTTCAACTCTATTAATGCGTCTTGTGCCCCTAAAACTCAAGGACATAGCAATAAGGGCTATGGTGGCACCAATCATTATTAAGGCATCACGGTTTGCAGCTGAAGGATCAATAATTGAAGGGTTGATAATCCCAGCCAGTGGCAACACAGCTAAAATGTTAAATATATTTGAGCCAACAATATTACCCAGTGCTAAATCATCTTCGTTTTTTAATACCCCAGCAATACAGGCTGCCAGCTCAGGCAAACTGGTGCCAATAGCAATAATGGTTAACCCTATTACTAAATCACTTAGGCCAAAGTATTTGGCTATATCAACTGCTGAGCCAACTAAAAAATGTGAGCTGACAGGCAGTAATATCATACCAATAATTAACCAAAATAAAGCCGATTTGGTGGGCACGTTATCTGGTACGTCTTCACAGGCTTCACTTACAAATGGGTCATCAGCTTGGTTTTTAGCGCGAATAGAAATAATAACTAAGCCCGCAATAAAGACCACAAAGCCAATGATTAATGCAACGCCCTCAGCAAATGAAAAGTAGTTATCAGAAAATACATACCAGGCAGCGATTGACACTAGTAGTACAAGCGGCATTTCGCGTTTTAATGTCATTGATGATACTGAGAGTGGGCGCAATAGCGCAGTAATACCTAAAACAAGTAAAATATTAGTGATATTTGAGCCAACGGCGTTACCCACGGCAGTGTCAGTTTTACCGGCAAGCGCAGCTGATGCTGAGACCATCATTTCAGGGGCTGACGAGCCCATCGCAACAACGGTTAAGCCAACAATAAGAGTAGGAACACCGAAATTTTTTGCCAGTGCCGCAGCACCATAAACAAAGCGATCCGCACTCCAAACTAGAGCTGCAAATCCGAGAATTAAAATGACAAAAGAAGTCACCATTACGTTACGCCAATTATTCAAAATGAGATGACTGCAAATAGTAACAAAAGCCAACCTGAAAGTATAAATAAAAGAATCTGCGAAGCTTGTTAGATTATGGACTGATTTGGACTGAGAATAATTATTTAAGCGACGGTTAAGCCTACTGCTGTAAGGTTTGCAGCGCTATTACATAGAATATTACAAAATTTTACGATTTGTTTTTTCCATCTTGCTGTAAAAACGCTTAAAATAGGTGAACTAGTGAAAATAGTAATGGAGAGCGACTTGTCGCAACCAATAGTAGAAATCAAGGATGTAAGCTTTTCTAGGGGCAATCGCTGCATATATAAAAATATGAGCTTTAGTGTCCCGAAAGGAAAAATTACGGCAATAATGGGACCAAGCGGAATTGGTAAAACCACCATGTTGCGTTTAATTGGTGGTCAATTAAAACCAGATAGCGGCACTATTTTATTCGAAGGTAATAACATTCCTGCCATGTCGCGCAAAGAGCTTTATGCGGCGCGAACCAAAATGAGTATGTTGTTCCAAAGCGGCGCATTATTTACCGATATGTCAGTATTTGACAATATCGCTTTTCCGCTGCGTGAACACACTCGTCTAAGTGAAGATTTAATTCGCCTTGTGGTGCTAATGAAATTACAAGCTGTTGGCTTGCGTGGCGCACAAGATCTAATGCCTTCTGAGCTGTCAGGTGGTATGGCACGTCGTGCTGCATTAGCGCGCTCAATCGCACTTGATCCTGAATTAATTATGTATGATGAGCCATTTGCAGGCCAAGACCCAATTTCCATGGGGGTATTAGTTAAGTTGATTAAATCGCTTAATCAAGTGCTTGGATTATCATCATTAATCGTAACTCACGATGTAACAGAAGTGATGAGCATTGCCGATCACGTTATCATTATTGCCGATCAAGGCGTTATTGGTAGCGGTACACCGGATGAAATGCGTAATCATGAATCGGCCCTAGTTCAGCAGTTCTTAAAAGGATTATCTGATGGCCCAGTGCCGTTTCATTTTCCTGCTCAACCTTATCAACAAGAATTACTGGGAGGGCGCCGCTGATGTTTGATTTTTTGCAAATGCTAGGTCATAAAACGTTAGGACGATTTGCTGCACTTGGTCGCTCCACTCAGATGTTGATAGGTGCGTTATGGAGTTTGCCTAATTTTAGAAAAGGCACGCCGCTTTTAATACGACAATTATATATGGTTGGCTCGCAGTCACTATTGATAATCATGGTGTCGGGCTTATTCATTGGTATGGTATTGGCGTTGCAAGGCTACACCGTACTAGTTGGTTATGGTGCAGAGGACAGCTTAGGTCCATTAGTAGCATTGAGTTTACTCAGAGAGTTAGGCCCTGTTGTTACAGCATTATTGTTTGCCGGGCGAGCTGGTAGTGCATTAACCGCTGAAATAGGTTTAATGAAAGCGACTGAGCAGTTATCAAGTCTTGAAATGATGGCCATTGACCCTCTTAAACGTATTATCGCGCCACGCTTTTGGGCGGGCTTTATCAGTATGCCATTACTTGCGTTAATATTTTCAGCAGTTGCAATTATTGGTGCTCATTTAGTGGGTGTTGATTGGTTGGGGGTAGATACGGGAAGTTTTTGGTCAATCATGCAGTCACAAGTATCGTTTCAGCAAGATATTTTAAACGGCATGATCAAGAGTTTTGTATTTGCCATCGTGGTTACATGGATTGCGCTTTATAAAGGCTACGATTGTATACCGACCTCTGAAGGGATCAGTAAAGCAACAACAGAGACAGTTGTACACTCATCTTTGGCTGTTTTAGGGTTTGATTTTATTTTGACAGCGGTAATGTTTACTAGCTAATAAAGGTATAGATAATGAATTCACGGAAATTAGAAATTTTAGTTGGTTTTTTTGTTGCGCTAGGCATAGCAGCTTTTGCTATGTTGGCGTTAAAAGTTGCCAATGCAGGGATCAGCGGCAACGGCGAAACTTACTTATTGAAAGCCAAGTTTGAAAACATTGGTTCATTAAAAACACGTGCGCCGATTAAAGTAGGTGGTGTAGTGGTTGGTCGAGTTGAGGGTATTTCAATTCACCCACAAGAATTTGTGCCAGTTGTTGATATGACGATTGATGCGCAATATAAATGTCGTTTTTCAGATACCAGCTCAGTTTCAATTTTGACATCAGGCATCCTAGGTGAGCAATATTTAGGGATTAACCCTGTCATTGCCCCAAAATCAGCTGAACAAGCGTGTTTAGGTGTTGCGGTAACAAGTAATGATAAAAACTTAGGGTTAGACGAGTTATTTGGTGTTGAAAGCAAAGCCTTAAATGATGGCGACTATATCACTGACACGAAATCAGCATTGGTGCTTGAAGAGTTAATCGGGCAATTTTTATTCAATCAAGGCGGCGAGTAAGTAATTATGTTTAAGAAATTTTTAATTTTAGTTGCGCTGACTTTCAGCGCGATCACCGTAGCAAGCGATGCGGTCGATTTAACAGACCCATATAAAATGGTCCGCCAAGTATCTGATAATACTTTTCAACGTATTACTCGTGACCAGCCTTTAATCGAAAAAGATAAAGAGCATCTACGGGTTATCGTCAAAGAAGAGTTGATGCCTTACATTGATTATAAATATGCTGCACTGCGTGTATTAGGAAGTCATGTATCAAAAGTGCGTGCGATTAAAGATCCTGCTGAGCAAAAGCAAGCGGTTGAGGATATCAAACACTTTATTGATGTGTTTCAAGAATACTTAATCGCCACTTATGCTGGCGTGTTTACCCAATACACCAACCAAAAAGTAGAGTTTGGTGCAAGCAAAGAGTTTGCAGGACAAGACCTTGTATTAGTGAAAACCAAAATTGTCGAGCCAGGTAAGCCGGAAATTAAAATTGATTTTAAAGTACGTGAAGATCGCGATGGCGAATGGCGTGCTTATGACATGGTTGCTGAGGGCATTAGTTTATTAGATGCCAAGCAAAGTGAATTTCAAGGCATTTTGCGCCAGCAAGGTATTAACCATGTAAGTGACCTACTTGAACAGAAAAGTAAGTTGCCAGTGCAATTTAGAGGTGACGGCGGTAATGAGTAAAGTAACGGTTACTCAGCTTGACGAACAGCACTATCGAGTCAGTGGTGAATTGACTCGAAATTCAATTTCCGCTGAACGACTTCTGAATAAAAACTCACAAACTAGCCATAAAAACTGGTATTTTGACCTTTCTGAGGTGTCTAGGGTTGACACGGCGGGCTTAGCTTGGTTAATTCACTCTTTCGCAGAATTAAAGCAGCAAGGTGTTCACCTTGAATTGCAAAATATTCCTGAACAACTGCAAAAGTTGATGCAGTTGGGACAGGTTACCAACCTATTTGAGTGAGAGTTATGGAAACAAGCCAAGTCGAAACCTTATTGCGCGACGAATTGCAATTAGCTGAAGTACATGTGAAAGCCAACGGTAGTCATTATGAAGTTATCGCAGTCGGCGATTGTTTTGATGGGTTAAGCCGAGTGAAAAAACAACAGCTGGTATATGGTCCGTTGATGAACACCATTTCTGACGGCACAATCCACGCAGTTTCGATCCGTGCATTTACACCTACTGAGTGGAAGCGCGAACAAAAATTCATTTTACCTCAATAAAAAAGGTTTCCTCATGGATCAATTTGTAATTCAGGGTGGAACCGGACTTGCCGGTGAAGTCACTATCTCTGGCGCTAAAAATGCCGCTTTACCTATTTTGTTTGCAGCATTATTAGCTGACGGTAAAAGTACCTTTAATAATGTTCCTCGTTTACGTGATATCGGCACTACTGAAGCATTATTAAAAACCCTCGGCGCAGAAATACACTGGCACGGCGAGCAGCTCGTTATTGATGGTGGCAAAGTTGATAAAACATTGGCCCCTTACGAGTTAGTTAAACAAATGCGTGCCTCAGTATTAGCATTAGGTCCATTGGTTGCTCGTTTTGGTCAAGCACAAGTATCGCTTCCTGGTGGTTGTGCAATTGGTGCTCGCCCGGTTGATATTCATATTCAAGGTTTGGAGCGCATGGGCGCTGTTATTAGCGTTGAAAATGGTTATATCAATGCCAAGGTAGATGGGCGTTTAAAAGGTGCTGAAATCTACATGGAAATGGTCAGCGTTGGCGCGACCGAAAATTTATTAATGGCCGCAACCTTAGCTGACGGCAAAACCGTATTAGAAAACGCGGCGCGTGAACCAGAGATTATAGATTTAGCTGCTTGCTTAACAGCAATGGGCGCAAAAATTAGCGGTGCAGGCACTAGCCGTATTGAAATTGAAGGTGTTGAAAAGCTGCATGGTTGTGAGCATCGCATCTTGCCAGATCGGATTGAAACTGGCACATTTTTAGTGGCCGCAGCAATGGCGGGTGGCGAAGTGCTATGTAAGCTTACCGATTTTCATAGTTTAGAGCCTGTGATTGAAAAATTGCGTGCAACTAATGCGTTGATTGAAGTACATAAAGATAGTATTTATCTTGATATGCGTGGCCGTGAGCTCAAAGCCGTTAATATTAAAACCATGCCACACCCAGGTTTCCCTACCGATATGCAAGCGCAGTTTACTGCGTTAAATGTAGTCGCTAATGGCAGCGCAACCATTACCGAAACGATTTTTGAAAACCGTTTTATGCATGTGCCAGAACTACAACGTATGGGTGCTAACATTCGTTTAGAGGGGAATACGGCAATTTGTGGTGACACAAAGAGCTTGAGTGGCGCACAAGTAATGGCAACCGATCTTCGTGCATCAGCGAGCCTAATTTTGACAGGTATTGTGGCACAAGGTGAGACGGTTGTTGACCGTATTTACCACGTTGATCGTGGTTATCAACGGATTGAAGATAAACTCAGCGCGTTAGGTGCAAACATCAAACGCCGAAGTAGTTAAATACGAGTTGAAAGGTTCAGGTAACAAGGTTCAAGCGAAAACCTTGTTTACCTTTTACCTTGCAACTAAAATTATAGTTTAGTCTCTAACTCTGCAACCTTCACCATCACTTTTAGTACTTTTCCATTTCGATAAAGTTCAAATTCTATTTCATGGCCCGGCTCTGAATTACCAATTCTGGTTAAGGTTTTTTGTGGGTTAGTGACATCTTCACCGCCAATTTTAATCACAATATCTTGTTCTTTAATACCAGCTTGCCATGCTGGACCTAATGGATCTAGGTTGGTTATACGCAATCCAGCAATAGGGGTGAACTTATCGCTCACTTCTTTACCGGTACTATCAACGGCAGTACCTGTGAAGCCCAAGTAACCACGCACAACACGACCATGACGGATCAGTTTATCCATTACCTCTTTTGCTAACGAGTACGGTACGGCGAAGAATATGCCTTGGATATCGAGGTTCTCTCGGGTTTTAAATTGTGCTGAGGTGATCCCAACCAAGTCGCCATTAGAGTTTACCAGTGCGCCACCTGAGTTGCCGACATTAATTGCCGCATCCATTTGTAGCAGACTATTATAAGGACTATCGGTAATTTTTTGTTTACCCGTGGCACTGATGATCCCTTGGGTGATTGTTTGCCCTAGATTCAGCGGATTACCAATCGCCAGCACCACATCACCCACGCGAGGCGTAAAACGCTCACTAATTGGGATAACTGGCAAGTGCTCAACGTTAATTTTCAACAGTGCTAAGTCGGTGATGGTATCAAAGCCGATGAGCTGAACATCAAAATAACGGCGGCCATCAGTAAGCAGCACCATAATTTGATCAGCATTATTGATCACATGATAGTTGGTAAGAATATAGCCATCACTTGACATGATCACACCGGAGCCAAGTTCTTGCACGGTGTTTTGCCGTTTATAACGAGGTTCCTTTGAAATGCTCTCAGAAATGATTGTCACAACAGATGGCGCTGCGCGCTGTACTGCATCGGCAAAGCTCAAATGGTCAATACTCATAGCACTTGGTAAGGGGACATTGGGTAACAGCGTTGCACGCATATTTGGGCTAAAAAATACTACCAAAAATGCGATACCGAGTCCGGCAAATAGCGGGGGAAGGACAAACTTAAAAAATTTCAGCACAATGTTCTTATTCTTAATGAGCGATCTTCTAATGATGGCACAAAAAAAATAGCAGCGGCAAGTACCACTGCTATTATTTATGTGATTTACCTAATATTTATTTTATTGAATTAAAACAAATACCGATTCACGACCGCGTTGTACTCCAAGCACGATGTTACCTTTAGTGTTTTCGATGATCTTATTCATGTCACTAATTGTTTCAACACGCTGACGGTTTACTTGCATTACCACGTCGCCTTCTTCAAGGCCGACTCTAGCTGCTGGTGAACGCGGATCAACAGTTGTCACCTCAACCCCTTTATTTCCATTCTTTTGGGTGTTTTCAAGTGTTGCACCCTGGAAGGCTGGATGTAGTTCATCACCGGCTGCGGTTAGTGCTGATGCCCCATCAAGGGTCACTTTAACGGTTTGCACTTTGCCATCACGATAAATGCCTAATTTTACCTTTCTGCCTTCACCGAGGGTGGCAATTTTACTGCGCAGTTCATGGAAGCCGCTGATCTCACTACCATCAATACTAATAATTACGTCACCAGCTTTAATACCGGCTTCACTGGCGGCAGAATCATCCATTACTTGCATAACATAAGCGCCTTGTTTTACATCAAGCTGTTGTGCTTTAGCAAGGCCAGCATCCAGTGGACGCCCAGAAATACCTAGTGAGCCACGGCGTACTTCACCATGTTCAATAATTTGGTCAACAAGATTTTTCATCATATTGGATGGGATTGCAAAGCCGATACCAACATTGCCACCCGATGCACCTAAAATGGCCGTGTTAATACCAATTAGCTCACCGTTTAAGTTAACTAGCGCACCACCTGAGTTACCTTGGTTAATAGCAGCATCGGTTTGAATAAAATCTTCATAACCTTCAATATTTAAACCACTGCGCCCCATTGCACTAACAATCCCTGAGGTAACGGTATGACTTAAACCAAATGGGTTACCAATTGCTACTGCAAAATCACCCACTCGTAGTTGATCTGAGTTTGCCAGTTTAACGGCGACTAAATCCTCGGCATCAATTTTTAATAACGCGATGTCTGATTCTTTATCACTACCGATTTTAGTTGCTTCGTATTCACGACCATCTTCAAGAGTAACCAACATTTTTTCAGCATCTTGAACTACGTGGTTATTGGTAACGACGTAGCCTTCTTTGGCGTCAATAATAACGCCTGAGCCTAAACCACTAAATTCACGCTTTTGGCTACGCGGTTGCGGATTGCCAAAAAAGAAATCAAGCGGATCAGCGCGACGACGGACTTCCTTTGAACCGGAGACTTGGATACTAACAACGCCTGGTGTTATTTGTTCTAGCATCGGCGCTAACGTCGGTAATTGTTGACCATTGACTGCGATAGGCATCTTAGCCATTGATACTGAAGGGGTTAATAATAAACTGGCAGATAACATTGCTGCACTGATTAACGATAATTTCATTTTCATAGTCAGGGTTTACTCCACATCACAGGAAAAAGCACAAACAAAAAAGGCTGCATAAGCAGCCTTTTATCAATTTAGTTCAAAACATTTTAAAGTAGGTTCGCTCTTTAGAATGTTTTGAAATGCATGTAAAACATAAGCTGCTTTATAAACAGACTATGGGGTCAAAAAAAAGTTCATCAAGAAGCTTTAGAAATTTCTGAAACCTTAATTAAACTTTGTCCGGCTCGGCTACTTTTGGTTCGCCGGCGAATAAGCCTGATTCACCTGATACATAATCAGCAGGTTGAGCATGTGCCGATGAACGGTCACTTTGGCGTTCCTTTAGTGAGCGCTGTAGCTGCTCAGTCGTTTCTTTAGAAAAGAATGGTTCGTTAGGATGCTGTTTTTTATCAGCTAATAGCAGCTTGTTAGTTTCATCAACATGATTTAACAATTGGTCGTAGTTGTCTTTCATTTTGTTGACGAGTCTACCAGTGCTTGCTAAATGATCTGCAACATCTTGACGGTATTGCTCTAATGCATTTTTAGCTTGTTCTGCTTGTTGCTCTAATTCATCTTGCTTAAATTGCTTTTTAGTGACGAAGGCGCCAAGGAAAAATGCAGCTACTGCCACAATAACAATAATGCCGATCCAAGTAACTGTACCCATAATTCTACCCCTTTGGGAATTAATACATAAAAATAAAATAACGCCTAGATTGCGTACTCAAGAATAAATCCTGTTGCTGCTAATATACCCTGAGTTACGATGCGTGTTAACATATTGCGTAAATTAAACCGTGTTTTATTGTAACTATCTATGACTCCTTGGCAAAAGTACCAACAAGATTTACAGCGTGAAGACTTTGTTTACGATGCTGCACAAGAAAATGCAGTACGTCATCTACAAAGGCTTTTCGATGACTTAACAGCACAAAAGCCCGCAGCTAAAGGCTGGTTCTCTAAACTATTTAATAAAAATAGCACGGCGCCTATAAAAGGTTTGTATTTTTGGGGGGGAGTAGGGCGTGGTAAAACCTATTTGGTAGATACCTTCTATGAGGCGCTGCCGGGAACACGCAAGATGCGCGTGCATTTTCATCGTTTTATGCACCGTGTTCACGAAGAGCTAAAAATATTAGACAAAACGGCTAATCCCTTAGAAGTTGTGGCTGATATTTTTAAAGCTGAAACCGACATTATCTGCTTTGATGAATTTTTTGTGCAAGACATTACTGATGCCATGCTGCTTGGTGGTTTAATGGAAGCCTTATTTGCGCGCGGCATTGTGTTAGTGGCAACGTCTAACATTATACCTGATGAGTTATATCGAAATGGTTTGCAGCGTGCTCGCTTTTTACCTGCAATTGCACTTGTTAATGCAAACACTGAGATTGTGAATGTGGATTCTGGCATTGATTACCGATTGCGTACTTTAGAGCAAGCAGAGATATTTCATAGCCCATTAGATGAACAAGCCGATAAAAATCTGTTTGAGTATTTTGATAAGTTATCTCCAGAGCCTGGTAAACTCGATCACCCCATCGAAATTGAAGGGCGAATGATCAAAACCCGTAAGGTCGCTGATTGTATTGTGATGTTTGATTTCTCTCAGTTGTGTGAAACCGCACGTAGCCAAGTCGATTATATGGAAATAAGCCGTTTATATAACACTGTTATTTTATCGAACGTAAAACAGCTTGGCCAAAATAACGATGATGCCGCCAGACGCTTTATTGCGTTAGTCGATGAGTTTTACGAACGCCACGTCACACTTATTATTTCTGCTGAAAAACCGATTACGGAACTCTACACGCAAGGCAATCTTAACTTTGAGTTCAGACGTTGTATTAGTCGATTGCAAGAAATGCAGTCGTTAGAATACTTAGCAAGAGAGCATTTGGTTTAATGTAGCTGTAAGTTATAAGTCGTAAGTTAGACACAAATCAAAACTGTACTTAACTTAACACAAGTACAGTTTTTAATTTTATCGCTTATCGCTTATCGCTTATCGAACAATTTTCTTGTGGAAAAAACAACCGTCGAGTAGCAATGTGGTAAAAGTGCTGGTATACTCCCGCGTCTGCCACGTTGCGTTCTATTGCCTTCATTAGATTAGCCTCTTTTGAATGGCGCAAAAGTCTTAAACTCGAAGGGGTTGGAGCAAACATTTAGAGCGGTAATTAATAATAATTACCTGTGGTTTTAATTGAAAAACATTGGATTTTTATAAATGAAAACGTTTGTTGCTAAACCAGAAACAGTAAAACGTGACTGGTACGTAGTTGACGCTGAAGGTAAAACTTTAGGTCGCATCGCTACTGAAATCGCTCATCGCCTACGCGGTAAGCACAAAGCTGAGTACACTCCACACGTAGATACTGGTGATTACATCATCGTTATCAACGCGGAGAAAGTTACTGTAACTGGTAACAAGTTCAAAGATAAAGTGTACTATGCTCACTCTGGTTTCCCAGGTGGTCTTAAGTCTACTACTTTTGATAAACTTCAAGCTGCAAAGCCTGAAATGATCATCGAGAAGGCTGTTAAGGGCATGTTGCCACGTGGTCCTTTAGGCCGCGCAATGTACCGTAAACTTAAAGTTTACGCAGGTACTGAGCACAACCATGCTGCACAACAGCCTCAGGTTCTAGACATTTAAGGAGCACTAACATGGCAAATCAATACTACGGTACAGGTCGTCGTAAAAGTTCAAGTGCTCGCGTATTCTTACGCCCAGGCACTGGTAACATCGTAATCAACAATCGCTCTTTAGAAGAGTATTTTGGTCGCGAAACAGCACGCATGGTTGTTCGTCAAGCTTTAGGGCTTGTTGATATGACTGAAAAGTTTGATCTTTACATCACCGTTGCTGGTGGTGGTACTACTGGTCAAGCTGGTGCTATCCGTCACGGTATCACTCGTGCACTTATGGAGTTTGACGAGTCACTACGTCCACAACTTCGTAAAGCAGGTTTCGTTACTCGTGATGCACGTAAAGTTGAACGTAAGAAAGTGGGTCTTAAGAAAGCGCGTAAGCGTCCACAGTTCTCAAAACGTTAATATTTACGTTATCAAGAATTTCAAAAACCCAGCTTCTGCTGGGTTTTTTGTTTTTGGAGTTATAAAAGTTAGTGAGGGTAAAGTTAGCGAGAGTAAAGAGACGAAGTACTTGACTACCGCGTTTAAAAATTCATTCTGATAAAACTCGCAAACTCGCA
>NZ_JACJFH010000075.1:0-25872 GCF_014164495.1 Pseudoalteromonas sp. SG41-5
TGAAGAAATAGTCGAACAGGTTTCGCAAGCGTGGAATAAATTCATTTCTGTTCCTGATACGGTTAAAAGCATATGCTCTAGAGACTGGATAAAATTGACTTAATCTTTATGCAGATTGGTATTATATATGTAGGTTTTACGCACACGTAAATACCTGTGGTGATAGGTGATACAGTTAACTGGCAAACTCAATACAATATTCTGCTGGCTCTATTTGTACTTGAGTTACATACAAATCATTGGGTAGCTGCACATTATTAGCCATGTCAGCTGAATTAAGCGCGTTGAGGTTAGCCATTAACGCTTGCCGCTTTTCGATCCACTCACTAGGAAAGCACGGATTATCAATAAAATGTGATACTGCTCTGAACTCAAAGTAGATCGTTCTACGTATAGCTGAACCTTTCTGTCTTCCTGATGCATGAACCGTGTTTACATGGTGAATTACCACATCACCTGCATTGGCCGTAATATCCACCCCCTGTAATTGTGCATTGGATAGCTGGCGCTTTAAATCACACACACTTGCTTGGCTACAATGAGACTGCGGGATCACTGTTAACGCCCCTTGCTGCGCTATTGCATCATCTAAATATACCCCCACGGTAAAAATAGGCTCTTGAGTTCTCACCGCCATATCGCGGTGCCAATCAAACCCGCGTGCATCTAATGAATTTTTTATCACAAGTGACTCATAGCTAGGTAAAACAGCTTCGCCGATAATAGCATCAACGTAACTCATTAGTTCAGTTTGCGCTAGCAGCTGAGCAAATTGTGGCTGAAATTGAAAAAGCTCATTAACGCGATAAACAAAAGGCTCATCTGCAGTTTGCATAACAGCAATATTATCAAATGGTAAACCGGCTACATAGTGGCAACCAACTCATCACAAAAGTGCTGCAGCTTTGTGATTATACTTGGTTTAAGTACTTGTTTAATTTGTACAAACCCCTGCTGCTTAAACTGTTCAACCACTAAATCGGTTTGCATATTTAATATCTCCTTTTAATATACAGGTACTTAAATTTGTAGTCCGGCGCTATCAATAACCAAACAGGCTGTATTTTACTTGCCCAACAATTCAAAAAAGTAATAGAAAAAGCATACTAACCTTGCTCAAATCTAGCTAGCACATATTCGATGAATAATCTGACGCGCAATGGTAAATGGTCTCGATCCCGATATAACATAAATAAAGTACGTGCCTTACTTTGCCAATCAGGTAAAACATGCTGAAGCTCACCTTGAGCAATCATTGGTAATGCATAATAGTCAGGAATATAACCAACCCCTAAGCCTTTTTTAACCGCGTGTGTGAGCATTTGAATTTCATCAAGCTCTAAACGAATGCCCTTATTGGGTTGAAAATCATAAACGTCGTCATTTTGTTTATTTACTAATTGCCAAATAGACATCGGCTGGCAAATCACAGCGCTTTTTGCACATAAATCAGTAGGATGCTTAACACTTTGGGCCACCGTCTGCGAATTACTGCACAAAATAAAGTGAATATCTTTTAGTGGCCTCGCAATCCAATTATCAACCACCGTATTACCCACCCTAAACACCACATCCATTGCTTGCGCTTCAATATCAATTAAAGTATTCGAGAGCCTAATATCTAGCTGGATCTCAGGATATTGCAGTAAAAAATCATAAAAAATATCCCTTAAAAATTGCGAGCCGGCATTAATAGGTGCACTGATTATGATCTTACCTTTCGGTTGATTCTTCTCGATATGAAGATCATCATTAATGCCATCTAACTCAGCAAACAATGCACTCGAACGTTGGTAATACAGCTCCCCCATATGGGTCAGCGATACGCGATGAGCATCACGGTTTAACAATCTAAGCTGTAAATCATCTTCAAGTTGTCGAATACGACGGCTCAATGTTGATAAAGGCACTGATAAAGCCAGTGCAGCATCTTTAAAACTTTTTAAATGGGCAACAATACAAAAATAGCGTAAATCGTCTAGTGAATATCTATATTTCATTTTTGGAATCTACTCTCTTATTTTTGCTTGTTTATCCACATTATGGAAAGTAATACACTTGCCGCAACTTTTCAACATCTCTGGATTGCTGATGAACTTCTCAGCCAACACAAAAGCTATTTTACTCCTGTTATTATGTGCATTTTTTTGGGGAAGTTGTTTTCCTATTGGTAAACATGCATTAAATCAAGTACACGCACTGACTTTAGTATTTTGGCGCTTTAGTATTGCCGCAATCTGCTTGGCTATCTACTTAAAAATAATTAACAGTACAAAACCAAGTTTAACGTTCAACCAATGGGCTTGGGTGATTATTGTTAGTGCTGTTGGCGTAGGTGGCTTAAACCTCGGTTTATTTACCGGGCTGGAACATACCAGTGCCGCAAACGGCTCGTTAATAATGGCGCTGAGCCCACTTGCAACCTCATTAATAAGCTCAGTTGCAAAGCGCTCAATGCCTACTGCAGCACAATGCTTTAGCTTAATCGTTAGCCTATCAGGTGTATTATTAGTTATCACCAATGGCGACTTAGCCGTGCTTTTGAATATGCAAATCAATGCCGGCGACAAAATGATCTTTTTAGGTATGTTAGCTTGGAGTTCATACACTTACTTTAGCCAAGGTATCAATCAGTACATGCCTGTATTGCCTTATACTTTTGTTAGTATGCTAAGTGGTGCAACAATCATTGGCTTAATGTGTTTAGTGACCGCCAATGTACACCCGCTTAGCGAACTCAGTAATAGCTCAATGGTAGGTATTATCGATGTTATTTATATTGGCTTATTTGGAACTGTTGCCGGCTATCTTCTGTGGCTGAATGGCATACGCCAACTTGGCTCAGCGAATGCATCGTTATTCTTTAACTTCGTTCCGGTATTTGCCATGTTAACAGCATTTTTGATGGGCCAACCAATTACAGAACTACAATTAATTGGCATTATTGTTGTGATCATCGGCTTATTACTGCCACGAATTGTTACCCCAAAACGCATTCCTGAACCTTGTAAATAACAAGTAATACAGCACCAGCTCATGATATATAGCGATGGGTTACCTACAACTCTATCGCTATTTAACCGCGTATTATTTTAGGATAAACAAGTAAGTGTGGCAGTTACTCTTTAAATAGAAAGAGTTACAATAATGCATTAGCAGCACACATAAACACCAAAGAGCAAAAAAATGAAAAATAACGACACCTTTAAAACTATCGCCACCTTAATTTTTAAGCAGCTTTATCAGCAGTTTCCAACACCAGTCAATTTAGATCCGAAAGCTATTATAGAAAGTGCATCAGCAGAGCAAATCGAATCAGTTAAAGGCACAATTGCGTTTCTTAACTACGAAGGCTATATTTTTGCTACCCCAAGCGCGACTTTTTTATTAACTGAAAAAGGCTTTGATCACGCTTTATGTCCAAAGTTTTAAATATTAAATCAATACGTTAGCCTATAGTTTACTAAGGCTAATCACATAAAAAAGCCCTAGTTGACTAGGGCTATTAAATACAATTTACTGTTCTACTTTGTTTTTTTATCTTTATCTAAACGCTTTTGTAAGCTCAATGCTGCATCCGCTGCAAGTATGCGCATAAACTCAGAGCCATTGCTTTGCTCGCCCTGCCCGGCACCTATTACAATTTCAGGCACTAAACGACTATTACCTAAACTGGTGAATAAAGCAGTTTGAATTTTAACTTCAGCTTTTAGTGTTTCATCAAACACATACTTAGGATCAAGGGCTGCCGATTTAGCCCGTTGACGCGCTTCGGCAAGTACATCCATCCCCATCGCTTCTAAGCGCTGCTGTTTTAAGATCTCTGCTTGCTCTTTAGCCAATTCAGCTTTCACCGCTACGCGTTGCTGCGCAGAAATAATTGCATTCGCTTTTACTCGTTCAGCATCAATTTGTTCTTTGATTTTTAACTTTTCTGATTCTGCGCGCTGTTTAGCAATCGCTTGTTCACCTAGAGCAACTTCAGTACGGGCTTGTTGTTCAGCTTTTTTTAAATTCTGTCTTGCTAAAGCTTCATCAGCAGCCGCTTGCTTTTGTGCCTCAAGTCTTGCATTAACCTTACTTTCGTAGTCAATATCAATAATACTGGCGTCAACCACTGTAATACCATACGCACCTAAAATAGGCGCATTACGTAATGCATTACCTTCTGAATCCTTTTTGATATTGATCGTGACGCGTTGCTGTTTACTCAAATTATTTAGCTCATCCGTTTTATCACGTTCACCGCTACTAATAATTTGTTCAGTCACAAAAATACCATTAGTAAGTTGATCTGCAAAATCTTGGCTTAATTGACCATTACCACCAGAATAATGCTGCTCTACAGACATCATCCGCGCAGATGCCTTTACATTTTCAGTGGTAGCGCGCATTAATAAGTTTGAGATCAAGGTTTCTTGCGAACCAAACTCTTCATGGATCTTAAGTAATCCACGTAAAGAACCAGATTCACCAGCAGGCACATTACCAGGTAACCTAAATCGCGACACCCCTCTTGCACCGCCTGTTGTTGTATCTAAAAATCGAATCGGAATTAGCGGCACAATGGCGCTTGCTGTAGCACTACTGTCGCCAGTAAAGTTAATTGAAATAACTTTTTTATAAGCAGATGTAGAACCAAAAGCTTTTAAATAAGGTCCAGCCTGATCGATAACAGTTAAGTTACCCGTAAATGCCGATTGATGAACTAAACGTTCATCAGCTTCATTCCATGAAATAACTTGCGACATAAGCGTAGCAATTACAGCTAATACTATAAAAATAGCACTCACTAAAATAACATTACGACGACCAAATCGACTTATAAAAGAACTCTTATTGCCTTGAGGGGTTACAGCTTGCTGACTATCCATTTTTATTACTCTCCATATCTAATTTTTTCTTAACAAAGTAAATAATTTCTTGCTCACTTAGTTGCCCGCAAAAACTACCAGAGCGATGCAACTCGATGAAAGTTGTTAAAATATCTTCTTTGCTTTTAAGCACTTCATTTTCGGTTTCTTGGGTTTTATTCTTTTCTGTTAGCTGGGTAATTAACTCATCTACAATCGTGTCTTTATCAAATAACACATTGTATTCTTTAGATTTATTAATCCTATTTTTATGCATATTACTGTAAATCATATACAAAGCAGCGCACAAAATAATGATGAGTATCGTTATCCCAATAAGGTAAAAAATCATAAAATCTACTTATATTGTTTTAATATTGGGGGGTTGGTAATAAGTGTAAAAATGGTTTACACCTGTTAAGCCGAGTATTATACAAGGTAACAGGAACAAAATGCAGGTTTTAAAATACCAAGAAGAAATATAATTTCTCTAATTGTATAAGTAATAACATATAAGTGAGTTTTACGGTTGGCTCAGAAGAGAAACACTTTAAAAAACAAAAAACCACGTTGGCTTAGCCTAACGTGGTTTTGTCTTTAATCGTTTATAAAAACAATTATAAAGAAAGGTATTCTTTAGCGCGCGTCAGGTTATGAGACACCATTTCGCTATCCGCGATTTGTGCGGCTTCGTATAAATCAGAAAGACCAGCCGTATCATTTTTTGCCAACATGCGGGACACGCCACGGTTGCTTAAAGCAAATGATGTTAGCGCGCGAACTTTCATACGTGGACCATTACTTTGCTTTAGCAATGCAATTGCTTTGGTACAAATTTCATCTGCTTGTGCATAATTTTTTGATTTCACATTTAATGCGCAGTTATTAAATGATTGTTCAACTGGCTGAGACGCTGCCGCATTATCAATAATCATTAATTTGTAATCACTTTGATCAGCCATAACAGCCGCTGAGCAAGTAAATAATGAGCCAAGTGCGATGGTTTTGATTAGTGAACGTTTCATGATTATATTCCTATTTGGTTTGAGTCGTGTCATATCGTCTGGGTTGCCGACAACTGAACTTTAGAGTGTTGGCTCAATTTCGACAAACGATAAAACTAAACCCGACAGGTGAAGAAAATTAACTTATAGACTTTAGTCTAATAAACGAACTGATATTCTATTTATTAACGGCATTAAATTGTTCATATACGCCTGACAATGAAATATTACTGGACTTGTACGTAATCGCTATTAGTATTGAATATAAGATAAGTTGTGGACTTTATATTTAGTTTCAGCAACTTAATTATAAAAATAATAATTCTCTTGTTATTTTCAAAGTTGAAATCCTCAACTTGGCTAAACGAGCCTCTGATTGCCGAGTCCCAATTATATAAATTAGCTGCAAACATGCTTTTAAGCTCTTTCTAGTCGTAACAATCTGAAAATAAGCAATTGATGATGAATTCCATCTGAGCAATAGGAAAGCTTTAAAGTATAGAACATGATAAAAAGGTAAAAAACATTCGTGGCTAAAGCACACTCCTACTTATAGGGCCAAAAAGCTCAACAACAATTTAAATATTGCTTTTAATTTAGAGCACTGATTTATAAAAGCTTTAACGCTGATACTCGCCCTTGCTTTCTCGACCAAAAAATACGCCAGCAAGCTTAACGCCTACGATAATGCTCTTGTAGCTCGCAGTAAAATTTTTTCGGGCTAAAACTCAACCTACAATTGAATGTATTCATAGTTATGAGTTTTTAAGCAGGCTTTTCTTTTAATGATTAATTAGGTTTCGCAACACTTAAGCCAAGCTACCCGAGAATAGTATGATTACCATCATTTCATCATCCAAACCTATAAACTCCCTCGCCTGTATGCCATAATCTAAATAATTCATGAATTTAGTAACTTGGCGGTATTACAACCGCTTCAAGCTAACTTAAAGGGTTTTTAAATGGCTTATCAAGAGCAAAATCAAGCAACTATTTATTGGCACGATTATGAGACCTGGGGGGCGAGTCCGCAAAAGGATAAGCCGAGCCAGTTTGCGGGTGTTCGTACTGATCTTGATTTAAACATTATTGGTGAGCCGTTGATTGAATATTGCAAACCTGTGGCTGATTATTTACCGCACCCTGAGGCATGTTTGATCACCGGTATTACTCCGCAAGTGGCGATGCAAAAAGGTTTAGTTGAGGCTGACTTTATTGCCAAGATCCATGCTGAATTTAGTGTGCCTAATACCTGCGTGGCCGGTTATAACAGCATTCGTTTTGATGATGAAGTAAGCCGTTATAGCTTTTACCGTAACTTTTACGACCCTTACGAACGCGAATACAAAAACAATAACAGCCGCTGGGATATTATAGATTTAGTGCGTGCTTGTTATGCACTGCGCCCTGAAGGTATTGAATGGCCGTTAAAAGAAGATGGCAGCCCAAGCTTTAAGTTGGAGCATTTAACGGTTGCCAATGGTATTGAACACGCTGCGGCGCATGATGCGTTATCTGATGTAACCGCGACGATTGCTTTGGCTAAACTAATAAAAGAAAAACAGCCAAAACTGTATAACTTCTTTTTTAGTTTGCGCGGTAAAAAAGCCTTAGCTGAGTTAGTTGATGTATTTAATATGACGCCGCTGGTGCATACTTCATCACGTATTCCTGCTACCCAAGGCTGTACCAGTTGGATTGCCCCGATGAGCTTTCATCCGACTAATAAAAATGCAGTCGTGTGTTTTAACTTAACCGAAGATCCACAGGTATTACTCGATTTATCAATTGAAGAGTTGCGCACCCGCCTTTATACCAAGCGCAGTGAGCTTGCCGATGATGAACTGCCTGTTGGTTTAAAATTGGTACATTTAAATAAATGCCCTATTTTAGCGCCTGCTAAAACTTTATTACCTGAAAACGCCGCCCGTTTAGGCATTGACCGCGAGCAGTGTTTAAAAAATCTTGCGATTTTAAAAGCCAACCCAAGTCTTCGCGATAAAGTCACTGAAGTATTTAACGATAAGCCCGATTACGGTAAAACCACCAATACTGATTACATGTTATACGACGGCTTCACCAGTCATGCTGATAAAGCTAAATTTGCCATTATCCGTGATGCCAGCCCTGAGCAATTAGCGGGTATGAAGTTGGATTTTGAAGATAAAAAGTTTGATAACTTATTGTTTAAATACCGTGCCCGTAATTGGCCGCAATCGCTTAATCAAGATGAACTTGATCAGTGGCGTCAATATTGCCAAAACAAATTAATGCATGGTGAAGATCAACCATCGATCAGCGCACAAGATTTTATGGTTACGCTAGAAAATCTCGCCCATGAACATGACGATAATGAAAAAAATCTGACTATTCTAAAAGCGCTTTATAACTACGCGCAAAGTATGTAGTTTGCAGAGATTTAAAGCCGCGAGAAAAGTTTTCGCGGCTTTTTGCTTTAAAATTCAAACTCTAGGGCAAGGCGAAAACTGTGATCTTTACCTTGTTGGCTCAGCTCGGTCACAAATCCTGCTTCCCACTTTAGTTGTCGCTTCGCTGAAAATCGATGCAGGCCAATAAAACCAGGGCCAATACCAAAGAAGTCTTCTCCGGCGTATAGCTCTAATGCAGGCTGAAACTCAGAGCGAAAACGATAGCGATACTGCGCGCGAAACTCAGTTTCCCATTCGTTTTTAATATCACCGCCCCACTCGTAGACTAAAAATGCATTCATGGTGAGGCTAGTCCGACCAAATTCTTTTTCCCATAAAAAGCCAGTTGTGGCTTCATAACTATCTTTGCCTTCTTGCTTTTCAAGTTCAAATAAGGCGCCCCAATCAGCCCACAGCCGCCCTTGCTCCACCAACTGCCAACGCAGTTCTAGTTCGTAGGCTGAGAAGCCAAAGTTACCGTCGTCATCACGCTCTCCAACCGCATAACCTTCCAAACTCATAGTGTCGTTAAACGAGCCACCTAAGCCAATTCGTTGGGCTAAAATATTGCCCTTATCTGTTTGATGAGAGATCAAACGCCATTCAAATTCGCGCTCAAATGGTAATACGTAAGGGTGGTAAACTTTATCTACGACTATTCCATCGGCTCGCACATTAAACGATGCCATGAACAAAAGCGAAGTTAAGCACCACGCGAGAATAAATCTCATGATGGCTCCTTTTGAGAAAATTGCCGAGTAAATACTATACTGGTGCCAATAAAGGCTATAACCGCCACTAGATAAAGCCATAATGCAGTTTTGCTTGGCGTTGCCTCATAGCCGACTAAGGCTTTGAGTACACGGCCTAACTCTGAGTTTTCGACTAGCACTGCACGCCAATCAAAGTAGTTGGACGTAATATTGATCAAGTCAATTTGGCTGGCCAGATCTAATACTATCAGTAATTTTGCCGAGGCATTAAAAGCCAAAAACAACATCAGTGGATACACACCAAATCGTGCTCTAACACTATGCAGTAAAAATAATAGCAACACACCAAAACTACCACAGATCCCTATTCCCAAAGATGTACCTATAAGCAAAGGTTTTGCTGTATCGGTGTTATGCCAAAAACCAACCAGATAAATAAAATAGTGACTCAAATACAGCGCCATAACCGCAACTATTGCAAGCAATGCGAATAAACGCTGCTGTTTACAACTTATTAGTGATGCAACATACACAATGACACACAATAGCATTTGACTAAACTCAAGGCCGCGATGATCAAATAACTGGCTCAACCAAGCGGCACTTTGTACATAAATAATACTACAAAGCAGCCCAACAAAAGCGGTCACTATCAGCACACGCTGGTTTAGCTTTTGCAATGACTGTAACAGCACGAGTAAAATCACGACTGGTAACAGCTGATTTATACTCATCAATAAACTAGTTATCAGCATCAGTCTTTCCTTCTACTAATACTGCACCACGGGCTGTGTTAGGTGAAAACTCACCAAAAAACTCATAACGCCCAGGGCTCAGTGGCCCGATATAAATCACACTACTACGATTTGGATACAGCACTTTCTCTCGATTTAAATCAAAGCTGTCAAACTCTTCTGGCGTACTATCTTGATTTTCAATTAAAAGTTTTAGTTTAGTATTGGCAGGAACAATGATCTCCGCGGGATAAAAAAGGTGATCTTTTAAAATTAATTTATATTCTTTAGCAAAACACGAAAATGGTAATACGCTAAATAGCAGCAGGCTGATAAACCCTAACCAGTTATTCACTCTCTGCTCCTTGCATAAATTCTACTCGTACTTGTAAGCCGCCTAATTCACTGTCGGCTAAAGAAATACTTGCATCATAAATTGTTACTATATGTTCAACTATCGCCATACCTAATCCGGCACCTTGCTCTCCAGAGGGGTGTTTATCACCTCCAACACGGTAAAAACGGTTAAAAATTCGTGCTTTATGGGCATCATCAATGCCAGGACCTGAGTCATCAATCTGCCAACCATACGCACCTTGCTGATTGTTTAAGTGGATCACTATATTGCCACCACTGGGCGTATATTTTATTGCGTTACTTAATAAATTACTAAATAAGGTTGCCAAGGTAAATTGGTCACCATTAATAACATAATCATCGCCTTCAATACTGATCATATGTTGTTTTGCATCAAGTCGTTCGTATAGCTGTGCAACCACTTGTTGACTGACCTCTAGCACTGAAATTGGGCTAAATTGTGCCTGCCATTGCTCTGGATAGGTGCGTCCCAAAATCAACATTTGCTCAACAATATTACTAAGTTTATCGATACCTTGCGCCATTGCATCAAGTTCCAAGCAACCGTCACCTTGTGCGCGTAGATTATGAACATTTATTTTTAAACTACTTAGCGGGGTGCGTAATTCGTGGGCAGCATCTGAGGCAAAAAAGCGTTCTCTTAAGTAGGCACTTTCTACACGTTTAAACAGATCATTTAAACGTGAGATCACCGGTTTAATTTCGTATTCGCTCACCTGCCAATTAATGGCAGTAAAGTCATTGGCTTGTCGCGTTTTTAATAATGTTGAAAGGCGTGTTAAGGGCCTCAGTCCTTGTTTGACAAATAGACTGATCAACACCGCAAGCAGTGGCACACTCCAAAGCAAAGGTGTCATTGCTGACAAAATCATAGTCTCGCTAAGGGCATAGCGTTTACTCAGCGGCTCTGCCACCAGCACTTGTTTTGTCTGCATGGTTAATCTGAATACTCGCATCCGCTGCCCGGCTAAGTTTTCAACACTAAATCCGTTCAGTCTTGGTTTTTGCACAAGCTCGGCTAATGATTTAGACGCGCTGAGTAAATTGTTATCTTGCCAAATTTGAAACAGTAATTGGGTGAGATCACTGCGCAGCATAGGTGAATCTGTGTGTATAGGTTGCTCGATCAGTACATGAGCAATGGTTTGCAATTCGTTATCAAGTAGCAGCTCGGCCTGGCTCATACTTTCGCGGTAGCCTTTGCTGAATGCCAAAAAGCAAGTCAGGATCACCGTTGATAAAATAATCAGCGTTAATCTGCGTTTAATTGACACTAACGTTTACCAACCACATAACCTATGCCACGTAAGGTTTTAATTAGATCTTTAGGGAGCTTTTTACGTAGATGATGAATATGCACCTCAATAGTATTTGAACCTACTTCTTCGCCCCATTCATATAGTTTGCTCTCTAATTGTTGTTTGGACAATACGCGCCCTTGATTTTCAAAAAGCGCTTTTAGTAACATAAACTCTTTACGCGGCAGGTTTACCGGTTGCTGATCAAGTGTGACTGTAAAAGCGGAGGTATCCATTTCTACATTTGCTACATTAATAGTACTTGATTGCGCATGAGTTACGCGCCGACTAGCGACTCTTAAACGGGCAAATAATTCAGCAGGATCGAATGGCTTAGCTAAATAATCATCAGCACCTAAATCTAGCCCTTGTACTTTGTCGTCAATACTACCGCGTGCCGTTAAGATTACTACTGGTAAGTTAGGGCGATGCTTTTTGACGTGTTTTAATACATCAATGCCATCGCCATCAGGTAGTCCTAAATCAAGCACAAGTAATTCGATCTCGTCATTTTCGAGCCATTGCATGGCTGATTTTATACTAGCACAGTGCTCGACACTGTAACCTTGTTGGCGAAGTGAACGACATAATCCTTCAGCCACTAACTTATCATCTTCAACCAGTAGTAAATGCATATTATCTCTTTAGTTTCTTATCTACTTTTACCAATAACTGGGTGATCTCTTGCTGGCGGTATAAATCCGCTTTTGGCCTATCAGGGCGTGCCGGTGCCTGTTGAGCGGCAAGTAAATGTGTTTTTGCCTTTTTGTATTCTCTTTCGTCATACAAAAAGGCCGCGTATAAGTAATTACTATCGATACCGTTTGGATTAATAGCAAGCGCTTGGTTAAATAATTTACTCGCTTTGTCATCATCACCAAATCCAATTGGCCAACCCGGTACTTTACTGTAAAGGGTCGCTAAACTGGTGTAAGCAGAGCCTGATAACGCATTGGCATCAATTTCTATGGCTTGCTCTAACTGTGCTTTAGCATCTTTTGCTAACCCTAACGCACCTAAGCCGCCTTTTGCCCCAGCATAACTTGATAGCACAATACCATACCAAATATGGCTTTGTGCCTGATCATCATAGGTCTTTGCAAACCCAGCGGCCTGCTCTGATAACTCTTCAAATGCATTGAGCTGCGCTTTATCTACTAATTCATAATTCACAGTTGCCCAACTTGTTTGCACCTGAGTTAATTCGCTAGCAAGATCGGCATGCGCTGCGCTGGTTAAAAATATCCCAGTTAACAAGCAGCTAGTATAAAGTAGTTTAGTCATAGTCATTCACCTTTATCAATTTTATCTGCAAAAAAACTTTTAATTTTAGGAAGTTGTTTTGCAATTGCGTTATCTACTAAGGATGGAAAAGCACCATTTAGTTTGACAAATAAGCGTTCTGGAAAGCCAATGTAACTGCGTGAATTTCCAGATTTCAATAATGAAATGAGCGCATCTGCCACTTTATCAGGTGGATCCATTGTATTGCCTAAAGCTTTATTCATCGCGCGTACTTGCACTGAATTGATATTTGTATCAGTTGCTCTAGGTGCTAAATATAATATTTTTACATCACAGTGACTGAGTTCGCGGGCCAGCGCTTCGGTCATTCCTCGTAAACCAAATTTACTTGCGCAATATAAGGTTTGATAAGGGTAACCAATACTACCAAACGATGATCCCACATTAACAATTGAGCCTTTTTTAGCTAAAATTTGTGGTAAAAATAGTTGGCATAACTTAATTGGCACAGACAGATTAACGATCAGTAAGTCATCTATTTGCTGCTCCGTCATTTCACTAAAACCTTGCATCACATTAATGCCAGCGTTATTGATAAGCATTGTTGCACCGCCAAGTGATTTAGCATGTTCAAGTAATTTTTGGCGAGTCTGTGCTGATGTTAAATCACCAATAAATATCTCACAGTCTTGGCCACACTTAACCTGTAATACCTCTAGTTGTGCTTGTTGACGACCAACTAACAGTAAACGCCAGCCATGCTGAATCAACTTTAATGCTACGGCTTGACCAATTCCGCCTGTCGCACCTGTTAATACGCAAAGTGGACGGTTCATGCAGTTTGCTCCAAGTCGCTACTTACAAACTGTGGATCTGTATCTAATTCACGAAAAATATTGCCATATAACTTATAAAAACATTTAGCGGCATGCACAATCACTTGTTGATCTGCAGGAGACTCTATTTTATTCATCAGATCTTCAAAAAACTTCACATGCTCAATATCCAAAGCCCCATGAGATGTTAAATAGCTAAATGCCTTTTTAGGTAATCCGGTCATATTGGCTATATTACTTGCCGCATTATCGGCTAACGCAATTGAAGTACCTTCGAGTACATGCACCATGCCAAAAAATGCCAATGGATTACCACGATTAATTGTATCGTAGGCATAAGCAACCATTAACTCGGTGGCAAATTTGGGAGCACTTTGACGTACTTGTTGTTTATCAAAACCACAGGCTGCAATATCATTGAGCACCCACTCTTGATGACCTATTTCTTCTTCTATATATTGTGCAACAGCCTCGCGGATCCACTCTTGTTCAGTCGATAATTTCGCGCCCACGGCCATCATTAATGGCACCGTATGTTTAACGTGATGATAGGCTTGAGCTAAAAATGAAGCATACTCAGTTGTGCTTACTTGCCCCTTGAATACTCGAGAAATGATCGGTGAAGCCAGTAAATACTCGCGTTCTGCTTGGGTTTGTGATTTTAATGTCTCGAAAAAATTGCTCATAATATTGCCTCACTGTACAGTGCTGTTAGTTGTGCATGATAATAGTTTGCTATTGCTTGGCGTTTAGGGCGGTTATTACTGGTTAATAATCCCCGCTCTGCAGTAAGTGGTTCAGCTAAGCGATGAAATGTTTTAATTTGGGCATATTCCGGTAATTGTGCGTTAATACCTCTACAATGCTCCGCTAATACCTCATCAGTCATATTTACTGATGCATAAATAAGTGCTACTAAATGCGCTTTACCTTCACCAAAGACAACAGCTTGTTGTACTTCACTGTTACTGAGTAGCAAAGATTCAGGCCACTCAGCGCTGATGTTGCGCCCAAAACTAGTAATAATTTGGTTTTTTAAACGCCCCTTAATAGTTAACCGACCTTGTTGTTGATCAACCAAATCACCGGTTGCATACCAACTCGTTTGATCATGGGGTTGTTGACCTAAATAGCCTAAAAATAAGGGTCCTTTAATAAATAGCTGCCCGTCTACCAGTTTGCTTTGCAAGTGATTTAACACCCGCCCTGCACACTCTATGTCATCATCATTTGGCGTGTTTAAGCTCACCACTGATGAAGCTTCAGATAAGCCATAACCTTGATAAACTGGTAACCCTAAACTACGCGCTACAGTGATCAATTCACTGCTGAGTACAGCGCCTCCAACGGCAATAAATTTCAGGCTCTTTGGTACTGTCCATCCCTGCTTGGCAAACCAGACTAAACAGGTCAATAATTCCGGCACCAAAATAAGCGTATTCGGTTGCACACGATCAATGGCATTGATCAGTTGACTGGCATCATTTAATTTTGCCCCAGAGAAGCCTAATTCTGGTAGTGTCATAACATGCACTTCACCTGCGGCTAATAACGGTGCAAAAACCCCTGCAATGTTTTCAAGTAATACTGGCAAAGGTAATAAACACAGATGTTTTGGCTGTTTTATCGCTATTTTTTTATGCAATGAGGTCGCCACTTGTAATTGACTTTGTAAAGATAAACACACTCCCTTTGGCTCACCGGTAGAGCCTGAAGTAAACGTCACTTTTTGGGTATCTGTAAAAAATGTTGTAGGGCTTGACGCGCTTACTTTATAGATATAAAGCGGGTAGCGGGTTAACACGCTCAAGGTCGCAATACATTCTAACCCGTCAAGTTCACAGGGGGTGTCGCTGATAAAATGCGAAACGCCGCTTTTATTCACGCTATTAGTTAGCTGTTGTGGGCTAAAAAAGGTCGGCAGCGGAATGCTTACTTGTTGTAACTCAATCAATGCAAAGTCAACAATTAACCAAGCAGGCGTATTGTCCATTACAAACGCCACGGCTGACATATCAAGCGCTTTAAAGTCGATAATTAACTCGGCCACTGCTTGCATCAGCGTCTGTTTACTGATCGGCTGCATTTGTTGGTCATGATGATCAACAATCACAGTATCAAGCGATGCGTGTGGTAGTTTCGATAAAAACCCCATTATGCCTCCAATTGCGATGCTAATTGGCAACTCGCTTGATGATAGTGCTGTTTAATATTAAACAAATGAGGTGTGTTTATTACGCAATCATGAGCAGCCGCTAAATCTACCACACACAGTGTTGGTTTATTTTCATAATAAGTCCCCCAATCTGCTGGGTTATCAAGTGCCTGACTATTGGCTAATGCAATTTCAGTGCAATTAACTGAGAGCATTTTTAATAATGCTCTAACCTTTGCAGTGGCACAAAATACCAAACGTTTTGCGCCAATTTGATAAAGTGCTTCATTCATTAGTACAAAATGAGCGAGAGTCGCTTTGCGATTTGTTGAACATAAATTACCAAGCTCGTAAATATCTTCCCTCGGTACATCAACAAAGTATTCAATCGGCTCTGGTAAGTATTGCTCGATAAAAAGTGATTGAGTAGCAGCTCTAAGTCCCAGCGTGCAAGAATCAGCGGCAATACTTAATTGGCATAACACCGGCATAAACTGCTTAATATTGGCGCCGTAAGCTCTGGCAAAACTCGCTTTAACGACTTGCTCTAATTGCACACGAAATGGCATGTTTGCATTAGCACACACATAATCATGTGTGTTGGTAACAGGCAAGTTAGTAACTTGAAGTGATTGCATAGTGTTCGCTCTTTTTAGACTATGGGTAAAATCTAACGAGCAAAACTTAAATAAACCTTAAGAAAAATTAATTTTTATAAAAAAACCCAAACAATGTTTGGGTCAGTGATTACGTAACTGGAGATTTCAGGAATAATAAGCCACATCTACCCGCTAATTGCGGGCTTATGCAAGTAAATTTAAGACAGTTAGCGTTTAATTTACTTGCTGGAGATAGACTTATTATCCGACGCTCTGATTATCTATTTTTTATGTAACGCTTCGATGCGCGCCAATAAGCTTGATGTGTCAAAACGCCCACCACCAAGTGCTTGTACGTCAGCGTAGTACTGATCGACCGTCGCGGTCATTGGTAAAGTGGCACCATTATTTTTTGCTTCATCTAACGCAATACCTAAATCTTTACGCATCCAATCAACAGCAAAACCAAATTCGTACTCACCTGCCCACATGGTTTTGTAACGGTTTTCCATTTGCCATGAACCAGCCGCACCTTTTGCAATCGTCTCAATGACTTTTTCGCCATCAAGGCCTGCTTGTTTGGCAAAATGTAAGCCCTCGGCCAAGCCTTGCACAACGCCCGCGATACAAATTTGATTAACCATCTTACACAACTGTCCAGAGCCAACTTCGCCAAGTAACTGGCTAAAACGGCTAAATGCCGCCATAACGGGTTGTACTTTTGCAAACACTGCTGCGTCGCCACCAGCCATGACTGTTAATACACCATTTTCAGCACCAGCTTGACCACCCGATACTGGCGCATCAATAAACGCAATATCTTTTAGTGCCGCATTAGCGGATACTTCGCGCGCAACTTCGGCTGAAGTCGTAGTGTGATCGACTAAAATAGTGCCTGCTTGCATACCTTTAATCACCCCGTCAGCACCATAAACTACTGAGCGTAAATCATCATCGTTACCTACACACATAAATACGATATCTGCATGTTCTGCGGCTTTTGCTGGCGTTAATGCCACCTGACCTGCGTATTTTTCTGCCCATTGCTGTGCTTTTGCTGTGGTACGGTTATACACGGTTACTTGATGACCGGCAGTTGCTAAATGACCCGCCATTGGATAACCCATTACACCTAAACCGATAAATGCGACTTTCATTGACATAAAATTGACCTATTTCAGTGGTAACTTAAAAAGATAATTTGATTATCTCAACCGAACAGTAAAAAAGCGAATGAAAAAGTCTTCATTAAATTTCTTCATGGACGAGACAAAATAGGTAACCTATGGATAGCATATATCAATTCAGTGCCCCGCTTTATAACGGCGAAAATTTTTCCTTAAGTCAGTTAAAAGGCAAAACGATTTTAATCGTCAATACCGCCAGTAAGTGTAACTTTTCGGTGCAGTTAAGCGCACTTGAAAAGCTGTATCAGCAATATAAAGCACAAGGGTTTATTGTGTTAGCATTTCCGTGTAATCAATTTGACTACAATGAGCCAATAGACAACATTGATATTAAAGACTTTTATCAACAACAGTTTAATGTTAGTTTTCCTGTGTTTAGTAAAGTAATGGTCAACGGCCCTGATGCTCATCCGTTATTTAACTATTTAAAAGCACATACCCGAGGAATTGCACAAAATCGTGCTATAAAATGGAATTTCACCAAGTTTCTAATAAACTCTGAGGGACAATTGGCGGTACGTTATGCACCGCGCACTAAACCCGATACCTTGAAACAGGTCATAGAGAGTAATATTAATGATGCAACTAACGGTAGCGCTTTTCAGTTCGCAAAAATATGAACATGCATCTTTTGATGCCTGTTTAAACAATCAAACACGCATCAAATTAACCCGTTTTGAACAATCTCTTGATGCGAAAAGTGCCATACTTAGCCAAGGCTTTGATGCTGTATGCGTATTTGTAAACGATATCGTTGATAAAACGGTTATTGATCAGCTTGCTCAATTCGGCGTGAAATGTATTTTATTACGCTGTGCTGGCTTTAATAACGTTGACCTAGCTGCGGCAAATGTCCATAACATCAAAGTATGCCGAGTACCCGCTTACAGCCCTGAGGCAGTTGCAGAGCACTGTGTGGCATTAATGCTTACCCTCAATCGCAAAACTCACAAAGCCTATAACCGTATCCGTGAAGATAATTTTGATTTAAATGGCTTGCTTGGCTTTAACTTATTCAAGAAAACCATTGGTATCATTGGCTGTGGAAAAATTGGCTTGGCTTTAGTAAATATACTCAATGGCTTTGATGCAAATGTATTGGTTTGCGACCCTTATGCAGTACCAGGCAATTATACAATTTGTGATCTAGACACTTTATTAAGTCAAAGCGATGTGATCTCTTTGCACTGCCCGTTAACCGAGCAAACTCATCATATGATCAACGAACACGCTTTTGCCAAAATGAAGCAAGGGGTGATGCTTATAAACACTTCCCGCGGCGCATTAGTTGATAGCAAAGCCTGTATTGGCGCACTTAAAACTAAAAAATTGGGTTATTTAGGGCTAGATGTGTACGAACAAGAGTCAGAACTATTCTTTAAAGACCGCAGTGATGAAATTATGCAAGACGATGTATTTTCGCGTTTGGTAAGTTTTCCAAACGTACTGGTCACCGGCCACCAAGGCTTTTTTACCAAAGAAGCATTGAGTGAAATTGCGCAAATCACCGTAAATAATGCACTTGAGTTCGCTAATAACCAACAACTAAGAAATGAAGTTAAATAAGAGTTTGATTTAGGTGCTAGATGCTAGATGCTAGATGGTAAATGCTAAATGCTAGATGCAAGATGCTAGGTCAAAGTTTAAAAACTAAGGCAGAAAAAATCAACCAAGTTAGCTTGGTTTAAACCGGTTAAGTTGCATAAGCTGAAGTAACAAATATCTGTTCTAACACTTTTAACTAATAATTAGAGTTGGCTGGCAGGCTGCTATGAGCGATAATCGGACACTGAAAAAATTAAATTTATTCATGTGTTTTGAGTAGAAACCTAATTTTGTCCAATAACATTATTAAACGCCGTTTTGGGGCAAAATAACATGCATGATTCCTAGCTGTTTTAATTACTTGTTTACAAAAGTAATTATTGGTGAAATTATCAGGGTATGTAATATACGCCGTTTTGATGTGTTATAAACCACCAAAATGGTGTTCAATAAGCTGCTAGCTCACCAAGGTAAGTGTAAACATCTATGGATTTATTTGAAGATATAGGCTTGTCAGGTAAACAACATAAAAACTTTGTTAATATACTTAAGCAGTCTATGAAAGCTGATAGAGCAGAGCTCTTAAAATGGTGTAATGGTTTTCCTGATAGAGACAATAAACTTGTTACTGAATTTCAAACGACATTCAATTCAAACTTTTGGGAAATATATTTATATGCCCTATTTAAAGAAATAGATTTCAAAATGGACTGGTCTTATTCAAGACCTGACTTTTTGCTTGAATATAAAGGTAACAATGTTGTCGTAGAGGCAACCATATCTGAATCAGCAGTTGGTAAAACTCCTGAGTGGGAAAAAGATTTATCGAAAGGTATTCCAGATAGGTTCAAAGACATGAATATGGATTCTATTATTCGCCTGTCAAATTCGATAAATAAGAAGTACATAAAGTATAAAAGTTCATATTCTAAGCTAGAACATGTACGTCCCAATCCATTTGTTTTGGCTGTAGCTCCATTTGAACAGCCTCATTTTAACCTTCAATGTGAAGTGCCAATTATGGCTTTATTATATGATTTTTACGTAGACGAAGATGCATATAACGATGCGCCTCATTTATTCCCAAATGGTCCTCCTGATGTGAGGCTCGGTTGGGTCGAAAAAGATAATGGTACTGAGATCCCACTTGGCTTATTCGAAAGTGATGATTACTCTGAAATTAGTGCAATTATTTTAAGTACAACTGCCACATGGGGTAAAATTGAAGCTATGTCAGGTAATTGCGAAATTCAACGCGCAGTGTCCTCGGTATGGTGGTCTGAGGTTGATAATAAACCTATTCAGAGGCATTCAATGACAAACCAAAATAAAGAGAATGTTAGAGATGGTTTATACGTTTTTCATAATCCTTATGCTAAGAAACCAATAGACCCTGATATGTTCAAACTAGATGGTGTGACTCAGGTTTTTGTTGATTCTGATACAAAGCGTATTACGAAAGAAAGAAATGGATTTTGCCTTATGCATCGGCAAACAATAAACTTTGTATCTGAGAGCTAAAAAGCGCTTTAAATACAACAAAAACAGTTGGTTAGATTTCGCCTTGTTCCACATTATAACCTACAATTTTTGTCTGCTTAAGCGGGCGTTTATGCTGCTATGGAAAGTCGGGGTAAATTAAATTGAGCAAAGTATTACGCATTTTATCTATTGTATTTGCTTCTCTAAGTCTAATTAGCTTATTTCAACACGTGTTTGATGTTGGATTTGTTTCTATTTTTTCAGATTTAATTGAGTATTATCGAAATGCCTCACAACAACTGTTTAGCATTTTTGAGTTTTTATTTACATTTAATATACCTCAAGCATTAAAAGACCTTTGGTTGCTTTCGTTTATTGGGGCTGGTGCATATATAAAAACTCCTAACATAGAAAATAGCCGCTTACTTCGTAACTTTGAAATATCTCAAGAGAATAAGTATTGGAAACCAATTTTTTTCTTACTAATGGGGGGCGCATTTATAGGCGCTGGCATATTACTTTCTATATTTAATCCATTAATATATACCGACTCTATGTCTGAAGAACCGCAGGTTTTAATGCGTGGTGCAGCTAGAAACGGTTTTATTGTCATTATTGGGGTTTGCGCTTTCTTTGTGTTAAATGCATATGCTCCTTCAGTGTAAAAGCAGCATAACAAGAGACTAAGATTACGACAGTCCGCTTATGGCACAGAGCCGTCATTCGGATCTAAATTGTTTATGCCCCCAAAATAATTTAACGTAAATACTCTAAAGCAAACTGTAATAGAGATCTGCATAATGCTTTACCTTAGTTAGTTAAATTTTCTGAAACAAAATCTATGAACTTCCTAACTTTTAACGGTTGTTTTTTGTCTGCATAAAGAAGGTGGACATTTCTAACTTTTGGTTGACACCCTTCAAGTACTCTAATGAGTTCTCCAGATTGGATGCTTTCTTCAAGCAAATGATAGGGTTGAAGAATAATGCCAATCCCCTTGAGTGCTGCATTTTTTAGTGCACTACCATTATTACTAATGAATCTACTGGTTTGTAAATGTAAGAGGTCAATTCTAAACTCCTTTTTAAAATTAGAGCTATCAAACCAAGGTTTAAAGCCTAAAAAATGATGATTTTCTAAATCCGTTATATTTTTTGGGGGACCGTTAGTTTTTAGGTATTTTGGTGAAGCACAAAAAATAAGTTGTTGGGAAAAAACTCTCTTTGAGATGTAAGAAGCGTCTTTCAAATCTCCGACTCTGAAAACGATATCATAATTGTCTAAAACAACGTCAGTTAAAGAATCGGATAATGTAAGGTCTATTCTTATTGCGGGGTTGGCCTCTAAAAAGTCGGCAATGATTGTTGTTAATACATGAGTACCAAAGTTGTGCGGAGCATTCACGTTAATCAAACCTTCAGGCTCTTTTGTAAAATCATCCATTGAAAGAACTAAATCTCTATATTGCTTTTGTAACGCTTTAGCTTTGTTTAGATACACCTCACCAGCTTCTGTTATGTTTTGTCCTCTAGTACTTCTATTAAGTAGTTTAATATTTACTTCCTTTTCTAGAAAATTCACGTATTTGCTTACCATTGTTGTGGAAATATCAAATTTCGTTGCGACTTTCGAAAAGTTTTTTTCCTTGCAAACAGAAATGAAAATCTCAATAGCTTTTAATCTGTCCATGTAAACCTCTGGTTTAAACTGTTTTAATCAAAAGTGGGTTAGTGATTTTATCCTAGCAGTATAAAATGGGCTCGTAAATCAAATGGAGTCAATATGGAAACTTACCACTTAATTAGCTTTGCATTAGTGTCATTCCTGACTGTGCTTAGTCCAGGTCCAGCTGTGTTATTTACAATTCACAATGTGTTTAATGCAAATTCACAAGATGTACTGAAGGGGGTTCTGGGTGTTGCAACAGGAATATTAATAGTAGGTTTCTTTGCAACGTTGTTAATCATGTTTACAACAGAAGCCGTTGGCGGCGCATTTAAGGTTCTTAATCTTGCAGGAGCTTTTTATTTTTTATATTTGGCAGCAAATAATCTTAAGGCATTTAAATATAAAAATAGTTTGAGCAATGAACAGAAAAAACATTTTTTTCACGGCCTAGTCATCAGTCTACTGAACCCAAAAGCACTTGCTTTTTTTATATTCATCTTTCCTACATACATGCAAGAAAATTATATTTCTGCGGGTATAGCAACACTATTAACAAGTATTTTTGCTTTAAATGTATTACTTGTTCATTGCTTCTATTATTTTAGTTTTAACTACTTAACTAAAACAATAGGCATTGACAAGTTCGCAAATTACTTCAATCGACTATCAGCATTTACTTTTTTTATCTTCGCTTTGTTTATGTTTAATCAATTTTTAACAAGCATTACTCAATAACTTAAGGTATCACTATGATTGATTTATATTACTGGACTACGCCCAATGGTCATAAAATTACGATGGCACTTGAAGAGCTAGGTTTGGATTACAATTTATATCCAATAGATATATCTAAAGGGGAGCAGTTTTCACCTGAGTTCAGCGAATTGAGCCCCAACCAAAGAATACCAGCAATAATCGATAACGCCCCATTCAATACTTTTAAACCAATCAGCATTTTTGAATCAGGCGCTATTTTGCAATATTTAGCTGAAAAATCAGGGAAATTAATCGGTGAATCTCTCACTGATAAATATAAAGTCTTACAATGGTTAGCTTGGCAAGTAGCCGGACTTGGCCCTATGGCTGGACAGAATCATCATTTTATACATTATGCTTCTGAGCAAGTACCTTATGCAATTAACCGCTATCAAAATGAGACGAATCGTCTTTATAGTGTTATGGACAAGCAACTGGCGCAAACTGAATATTTAGCTGGTAACTTTTATTCAATTGCTGATATCGCGTGTTACCCTTGGATAAGAATACATGCTTTTCAAAGTATTGATATTGAGAAGTTTAGTAACCTTAAGCGCTGGTTAAATAATATCAAAACGAGACCGTCAACAATTAAAGCTTTTGAGGTGGCAAGTAGAATTAATACCCAACCTACGGTTAATGAAAAGGCGTCGCACCTACTTTTTAATCAATCGCATGTTAAGTGATTTATTTAGGAGAACAACATGATTAAATTGTATGAATTAGCAGGAAAAAATGGGGTTATTTTTAGTCCTTATTGTTGGCGTATAAGAATGGCGTTAAGTTTTAAAGGGGTGAATTTTGAATGCGAAGAAGTCGCTTTCACGGACATTAAAAACATCAGTAAAGGGCTATTTAAAACGGTGCCAGTAATATCAGATAACAACAATGCTATTAATGATTCATATGATATTGCTGTCTATCTGGACAAAACTTACCCAGATACACCTTTACTTTTTCCAAATGAAGATTCAAAACAAACCTTTAGATTTATTGAAGCGTGGTCTAACTCGCTTCATTCTGATATCGCACAGATTGCAATTTTTGACATTTACAAAAAATTACAAGATAAAGATAAAGCATATTTTAGAAAATCAAGAGAAGCTCTTTTCTCAATGCCTCTTGAAGATGTACAAGAAAGGAAAAGTGCTGAAGCTACATCTAGTTTACTAAAAAAATTATTGGTTTTAGAAAAGTACCTCACAAGAGCAAGGTTTGTAGGCGGTTTAAATCCAACATATGCTGATTTCATCATTTTTGGTAGCTTGAAGTGGCTACTTCAAACGAGCGAACCTTTCAGTCATCATGAACTTCCAGAAAAGACTAGAGAATGGTATGTCGAGCTTTCAAATCGATATAGTGCACCTTCAAGTTAACGTAATGTCTTTAAAAATTAACCTTAGAAAAGGGACTGGAGTAATGATTTGCTCTGCAATAAAAGTTTTGTGGAATGTAATATGTATATCCGCTTTGTAATTAACGAATTTTGTCATGAGTCAAATCAGCGTCTAGGTCTATTTCTTGCTGTTAGGTATATGAAAGATGATAATAAATTTTTGGATTATGAGTTGGAACAAGCAGAGAGCATTATGGAGTGGTTTAACAACCACCTAGAATCGCCATTGGATTATTTGAATGCTCAAAAACTTAGAAAAGCTGATATTTTCATAAGTTGGTTCAAAATATCGGCCAAAAAACATATTTCTAAGGTTAGAGAATTTGTTGTATTGCTAGAAAGTAAAGGTATCGTAGTTGAAAAAATCAGAACAGAAAGACCTGGAAAAATAGTTTATTCAGATGAATATCAAGTGTTTGCTAAGCCATTTGAAAAGTATTAACTTTAACCACCCCTGATAGTTTAGCTGTACCACTTATCAATTGGAAAGTACTTTACTGTTATACATACACAGACATATATAAATTTTACCTAAATCAACCTCAAATAAAGGTTATTAACCCGTATTTGAGATTTTAAATTACTGTGTGGATGCAATTCACTCTAGTTGATTAATAATGGATTGTAGTTAACTGTTTTAAGAGCTGATACCAAAAACGAATTGTAAAAAATAAGAGACAATAGATGACAAGTGATACACCAAAAGACTATAGCGAGGATATGTATAAATTCTACTTTGAGGTTGGTGAGTGGAAGGGCGAAGCTCTTACAATCATTAGCTCATTTCTAGGTCATTATCATTCGAAGAATATAACCAAATTAGAGTTTGGTTATGAACTGATAATGCCTATTCAGTGCGTACCAGATTTGGTGTCACTTTTGATTGAGAAAAACATAGCTATTTATCAGATAGTGCGTGGTGAAAAAACACAAGAAACTTGGCGGTTATGACGAACTTGTAGAGTTGAATCAGTTTTTGTCACATTTTTCCTGTCCCTTGGTTTTAGTGTTTAAGGTGGATAGCTATTTTGTGTAATGTACTTTATTAAGATGTTATTAGCTTTGAGGAGATTATGGAAAGTATAATAAAACAAGCAATTCAATTGCGAAAAGAGGCAAACATCATGAGTCAATAGCGTTACTTGAAACGCTACTAGATAATGAGACATATTCTGCTAAAGCTCACTTACAAATTGCTTGGTCGTACGACAATCAAGGTAAAGAGAAAGAAGCGGTTGAGCATTATCTGACATCTCTTACAGGTCCTTTATCATCCATTGAAAGATTCGATGCTTTGTTTGGACTGGCAATTAACTATCGAAGCCTTGGTATGTATTCAGAGGCCCTAAGCTATTTCGAGCAAACGATCAGTGAGTATCCTAGTTGCATTGAAATCCAACCTTTCTATGCCATGTGCCTTTACAACATAGGTCGTCACAAAGAAGCAACAAAGTTGCTGCTCGAACTTTTGTAAGCGTATAGCTAACGACACCTAGCTTTGCTTAATGTTCCAAGGTAGCAGTGGCTCAAGGTTATCTGGCTGCTCAGCAAGGCGCTGTAAGCAAGTAGAGATATAGTCATGCACCACAAGGTC